>DATHUB010000218.1:0-2571 GCA_035462695.1 Coriobacteriia bacterium
TTCAATCGCCTCGTCGGCACCCGCCACGTCCTTGAACGTGATCCTCGGCTGATCGCGGGTCATCCGCTTCGCCTTGGCTTTGCCGAAGTACACGATCTTCGAGTTGCCGCCCTGCATCTGGTTCAGGAAGAAGAACATGACGAACACGAGCAGCAGGATGGGCAGTACTGACGTGATGATGGTGATCCACGGACTCGGTCCTGAGTTGTCCACGGTGTAGTTGAGGTTCTGAGCCTCCGCGAACTCGGTGAACGAGTCGTCGCCCGCCCAGGTCGACTCGAACTGAGTCGTGTCCTGCTTGCCGGTCTTGGCTTCGGCGGTCTTCCAGTACTCGCCCTCCAAGCTGCCGTCGCGCAGCACGTACTTCACGTTGTCGATACGGCCGTCCTCGGCCGCGGTGACGAACGTGCTCGTGGTGATCTCTTCGATGCCCCCCTGCCCGGTGCTCAGCTGAGTCATGACGACCCAGACCAGCACGCCCAGCAAGATGAGGTAGATGAGAACGGTTCGGAAGTTTTTGTTCACGCTATCCGTCTCCTGTGACTGACGCCGTTGCCGACAGCTAGGCGTAGACCTCTGGTTTCAGTACTCCGATGTAAGGAAGATTGCGGTACCTTTCGGCGAAATCGAGCCCATAGCCGATCACGAATTCGTCCGGTATGTCGAAGCCGATGTACTTACAGTCGATAGGTACCCGCTGCTTGCCTTCCTTGCTCAACAAGGTGATGACTTCGAGTGAGCGGGGCTTGCGACTTGCGAGGTTCTTGAGCAGGTATTTCAAGGTAAGCCCGGTATCGAGGATGTCCTCGACCACAAGCACGTGCCGGTCCTCGATCGTCTCGTCGAGGTCTTTCAGGATGCGGACCACACCCGATGACTTGGTGGAAGACCCGTAGCTCGAGACGGCCATGAAGTCGAGTTCGACCGGCGAAGAGATGCGCCTGGACAGGTCTGCAACGAAGAGCGCTGCGCCACGAAGCACCGCTACGAGCAATACGGGCTCGTCGCCGTAGTCGGCAGATATCTGCGCGCCGAGCTCTGCGATTCGCTGCTGAATCAGCTCCTCGCTCAGTATTACGTGGGATACGTCAGGATGAAGCGCTTCCATGAGCTTTGCTGCTCCTGTCTTCGTACGCTGGCGTTTCTACTGACTCGCCTTCGCGCTGCCAAGTGAGACGGAAGGGCCTCGTGGTCGCTGCCGTCACACGGTAGTCCTCACTCATCCGTACTCCGGCGAGCCACACAATGCGCTCGCCGTCTCGAATCACCGGGACCAATCCCCGGGCGCGCTTCGGTACTTTCGCGTCGATCAGCAGGTCTGACAGCTTGCGGGACCCCTCCATACCGAGCGGGCGCATCCGGTCTCCCGGCCGAACCGAGTCGACGATCAACTCCGCCGAACCCGGCCCCACGTCGACGACCACCGACTCGGGCGTGCCTTGCGTCTCCCCCGGCTGCGCGTACTCAGCAGCGATACGACAGGCTCCGCCAAGGTCGGCGGTACCTGGCAACATCAGCAAGCTGGGTGCCACGGTCGCGAGAGCAACATCGGAGCGAGAGACGACCATCTTACCGTACTCGCCAAACGCCCTCAGTCCACCAGGTAAGTCATGCGAGAAGTGCTCGGACGCCACGCCTCGGACGAGGGCCTCGATGTGCTCGGCCTCGATGCGTGACGCTTCCGGGAAGGTCCTGAGCAGCGCCACCCGTAACGTGCGCCTGAGCATGGTCGGATCGAGTGTCAACATGAGGTCACGGTTGAATGCAACCTCCTCGTCGATCCGGATGCTGGCGAAATCACGAGCGAACGCCTCTGCCATCGAGGTCAGCAGTGCGTCGTCCGCCGCGAGAAGGTCCATGGTGCGAGCGAGGGCCGGGCGAAATGCCGGGTTCACCTGCTCGGCAGGGGGCAAGACGGTCGCGCGTATGTTGGCGCGTAGGCGTGAGGTGTCCTCGTTGCTGTCGTCCTCGCGCCACGCCTCCCCGAGCCCCTGCAGCCATTCACGGATGGCCGCGCGCTCCACGCCGAGAAGCGGGCGGACGATGCGGCCGCGCGTCGGAGCGATGGAGGCGAGGCCGCCGGAGCCGGAGCCGAACAGAGCCCGCATGAAGAAGGTCTCGACGCGGTCGTCAAGGTTGTGTGCGACGACGATGCGTCCTCGTAGCGCGCTTGTGCTCTGCTGAGCGCACCAGGCGTCGAGCTCCTCCTCGGCGAAACGGTAGCGCACCCGCCGTCCCGCATCCTCGAGGTTGAGTCCCTCATTCTCGGCGTATGCGGCGATGTCGTAGCGAAGAACCCGCACATCGAACCCCAGGCGTTCGCCGAGCGCGCGGACGAACCCCTCGTCTCCATCGGATGCCTCGCCGCGGAGCAGGTGGTTGACGTGCAGGACGCGCACAGGCAAGTCCCCGAGCACACCTGCTGCAAGGAGGTGGAGGGCCGCGACTGAATCTGCTCCGCCGCTCACCATCGCCACGACGGGAGATCCGACCGGGAACATGGAGTGCTGCTCGGCTGTCGCGAGAGCGATGTCGGGTAGACGCATCATCCGACTAGCGTACCCCGAAGGA
>DATHUB010000219.1:0-9927 GCA_035462695.1 Coriobacteriia bacterium
CCTCACCGAGTCGCGCACGACCACCCACTGTGAGTACAAGGGTGTGGCGCGCTACGCGAACGTTGTCGTGGGAGACCGCGAAGTCAACGATGCAGCTTGGTTCTATCCGTCTCCCTCGGCGCCCTACTCGGCTATCGCCGACTACTTCGCCTTCTATCCGCAGAAGATGGACGAGTGCACGGTCGACGGCGTGCGCGTGGAGCCCCAGCAGGGCGCCTTCTACGGAGGGTGGATCACACCGGAGATCGTGGGGCCGTTCAAGGGAGGCGCCGGTACGCTGGGCTGGTAGCGGACGCTACTGGGCAACGACCAGCGTCCTGCGGTGGAAGGCGTCGGTCTCGAGCGCTTTGAGGATCACCGCGGCCACATCAGAGCGGGAGATGCGTGAGACCTTACGAGGAATCGAGCCGTCGAGAGACACGCGATAGTCGCCCGTGGGGGGCGAGTCCGAGAGGCCGACCGGGCGCACGATCGTCCAATCCAGGTCCGATGCCATGACTCGACGCTCCATTGCCTCCAGATCGTCGTAGGTCGACCGAAGGGTCGTTGCGATGAGTGCCCGAAAGCCGATACCGAGCGCAGGGTCTTTGCGAGCGAAGGCCCCGGCGGCGCTCATGACGGCCAGCCGGCTGGCGCCCTGCTCCGCCATCGCATGCACGACGTTACCGGCGACTGCCTCGTGCACGCCGCTCCCCGAACTCCCGATGGTCAACGCCACGGCGGTTCTCCCCGCTACCGCGGACCTGACCGTTTCGAAGTCCGTGGCGTCGCCCCTCAGTACCGTGAGTCGCGGGTGCGTGATGTCGGAGTTGGACCGGGACAGTGACGCCACGTCGTGACCTCGCCCCAAAGCACGCTCCACCACCAGGCGACCGGTTCGTCCGGTCCCTCCTACCACCAACATGCGCATCTTTGCCCCCCGCGGAATCGGTTTGGTTCACAGTACCGCTTCGCCCGACCGCCCGACGCTCGACTGCAGAAACACCGAGGCCGCCCCGTGTGGGACGACCTCGGCTGAGCAAAAGGAGTTGCGTCTTGGTGCTTTCGCACCCTTACTATATATATTACCCAATTGGTCGTGATTCGCGCGTGGACTACTTGACCACGACCGCCTTTGCGACCTCCTCGCCGCCAACGAAGAACGGCTGGTCGGCGCTGTTGACCTTGTCCATCATGTCGAACTCGAATGTGCCCGCAGCGCCACGGTCGGCGTGAACCGCGACGAAGAGCTTATCGGTGAGCGTCAGCGGATCGAGCTTGACCTCGACGTCGGTGTTCTCACCGGCGGGGATCTGCTGAAGGCCCACGCGCTGACCGGGAGCGCCCTCGTCGTCGAGGTGGACGACGATCCAAGCACCCGTCGGAGCGAGCGCTCGATCCACGGTGAGAGAGCCGTCGGCACCGGGCTGGTCGGCGACCTCGATCGCCGCCTGTCCTGACTCCGCCTTCACGCCAAACTCACGCACGGTCACGACCTTAGCGAGCTCCTCCTCATTCACGAAGAACGGGCGGTCGGGGCTCATCTCCTTGTTCATCATGTCGAAGTCGAACTCGTCCTTGTTGCCTCGGTCGGCGTGAAGCGCCACGATCACCTTTGGCGTCGGGGTCTCTTCGAGCTCGACCTTCACGTCGGTCGATTCTCCCTTGGACACGTGCTTGAGGCCGACACGCATGCCGGGCTTGCCGTTGTCGTCAGCGTGCACGACCAACCACGCATCCCCTGGGGAGAGCACGCGCGAGACGATGAGTTCGTCGACGCCCTGCTGGTTCTCGGCAATCTCGAGCTGCGCGCTCTTCTCGGCGGCCACGTAGCCCCAGACCTTCATCGCCGTCTCCTCGTCCTCCTTCGGCTGCATGGAGCAACCAGCGAGGCCGATCAGCGCGGCGGCAAGGCCGAGAGCCGTCACTTTGCGAGTGATGCTGTTCATTCGTCCGTTCCTTTCGAAGGCCGGCTAGGCGGCCGAGGTTGCAGTTCGGAGGCTGGGCTTGAAGCGGCGGAGCAGCAGTGACGAGGTCACGACGCTCACGCTGGAGAACGCCATCGCAACACCGGCGATCCACGGGAACGGCGAGAGCAGTCCCAAGGCGGCCACGGGGATGAGCACCGTGTTGTAGCCGAGCGCCCAGAAGAAGTTCTGGCGGATCTTGCGCATCGTGGCTCGGGAGAGCTCGATGGCGGTGACTACATCGCGCAGGTCGTTCTTGATGAGCACGATGCCGCCCGTCTCCATTGCGACGTCCGTGCCTGCGCCCATCGCGATGCCTACGTCGGCCTGTGCGAGCGCGGGCGTGTCGTTGATGCCGTCGCCGACCATGGCGGTCGACTTGCCGGCGGCCTGCAGCTTGGCGACTTCCTCGGCCTTGTGCTCGGGGAGCACCTCGGCGAGAACGTGGTCGGCGGGTATGCCGGCCTCGCGAGCGATGGCCTCGGCCGTGCGGCGGTTGTCACCGGTGATCATGAAGACCTCGACGCCCATCTTGGTGAGACGTGCGACGGCCTCCTTCGAGTTGTCCTTGAGCGTGTCGGCAACGGCCACCATGCCGGCGAGCCTCTCACCATCGACGCCCACGAGCATGACGGTCTTGCCCTCGCCCTCGAGTCCGGCGATGCGGTCCTCGAAGCGGGAGATGTCGATGCCGTCGCGAACCATGAGCTTGCGGTTACCGAAGGAGACGCGGCGGCCCATGACCAAGCCCTCGACGCCGTGACCCGGCACTGCCGAGAAACCCTCGACGTCGGGAAGGTTGATGCCGTCTTCCTTCGCGCGGTTCACTACTGCTTCAGCAAGCGGGTGCTCGGAGTTGCGCTCGAGGGCGGCGGCGAGCGTGAACATCTTGCGCTCGTCATGGCCCTCGGCGAGGACGATGTCGGTCACGACCGGCTTGCCGTACGTGAGCGTTCCGGTCTTGTCGAAGACGATTGCGTCGAGCTTGTACGCGGTCTCGAGAGCGTCACCGCTCTTGATGAGGATGCCGTTCTCGGCGCCCTTGCCGGTGCCGACCATGATGGCGGTAGGAGTGGCGAGACCGAGAGCACACGGGCACGCGATGACGACGACGGCGATGCCGGCGAGCAGCGCGGCGATCCACCAGCCGTTGACGGAGGCGGCCATGACGATCGGCTCGAAGAGCCAGAAGACGGCCATCGGGTCGGGGTTGGCACCGAAGATGGCGGGGCCGGCGAAGGCCCAGAAGAGGAACGACAGCAGGGCCGCTCCGATGACGAACGGGACGAAGACGGCGCTGATCCGGTCGGCGAAGCGCTGGACCGGGGCCTTGGAGCCCTGAGCGTCCTCGACGAGGCGCACGATCTGGGCCAAGGCCGTGTCGGCCCCGACTTTGGTCGCACGGAACTTGAACGAGCCGAGCTTGTTGATGGTGGCGCCGATGACGTTGTCACCGACGTTCTTCTCCGCGGGAATGGACTCGCCGGTCAGCATCGACTCGTCGACTGCCGAGGACCCCTCGATGATGAGCCCGTCTACCGGGACCTTCTCACCGGGGCGCACCACGACGACGTCGCCTGCGACGACCTGCTCGACAGGGATGTCGATCTCTTCGCCCCCGCGCACGACCCGCGCGGTCTTTGCCGCGAGGCCCATGAGCTTCTTGATGGCGTCACTGGTACGGCCCTTGGCTCGCTGCTCGAGCAGCTTGCCCATCAGCACGAAGGTGATGAGCAGCGCCGAGGTCTCGTAGAAGACCGGCTCCATCGCCAGTGCGGGAACGAAGGTCGCTCCCACGCTGTAGAAGAAGGCGGCCGAGGTGCCGATGGCGATGAGGGTGTCCATGTTGCCGGTGCGCTGCTTGAGCGCGCCCCACATGCCCTTGTAGAAGCGGGCTCCGATGATGAACTGCACCGGCGCCGCCAAGAGGAACATGACGTACTTGGCGACCATCATCGGGTCCCACGCGCCACCGACGGTGGCAGCGAGCCACTCGGCGATGCGCAGCGGCACGATCTCCATGAACGGCGGGACCATGGCGATGAGGAAGAGCGGTACGGACAGGGCGATCGACCACGCGAACATCCGCTTCTCTTCGCGGTATGCCTTCTCCTGGGCCTCTCGCTGAACGTCGACTCCGGTCTCTGCGCCGGGGACGGTTTCGACTTTGACGACGGCCTCGTAACCCGCCTTTCGAACGGCGGTGATGAGCTCGTCGACGCCCACGACGGTGGGGTCGAAGTCGACCGTGCTGCTTTCGGCGGCCAAGTTGACGCGAGCGTCTATCACGCCCGGTACCTTCGCGAGCGACTTCTCGATCAGCGTCGCGCACGAGGCGCAGGTCATGCCGATAAGACCGAGCGTGACCCGTCCTGAAGTCTGAGCCGCGGTGGCCGGCGCGGAGAGCAGCATCGGCTGGTAGCCCAGGCCCGTAACGACCGAGGCGATCCCGTCCGCATCGATCACGGCAGGATCGTATGAGGCGACGAGCTTCTCGGTGGCCAGATTGACTGTTGCCGAAGAGATGCCGGCGGTCTTCGCAAGCGTCTTCTCGATGATCGCCGAGCACGAGGCGCACGTCATGCCGCCGATGGCAAACGTCGACTCCTGCAACGCACGCGGCTCGTTATCGGGAGCTGCGTATGAGCGCGGGGCGGGGGCCTCCACGACGTCGGGCACGACCGGGCAAGCGCCCGTCGAGCAGGCGTCAGGGGTCGCGGGCTCCGCAGCTGCGGCTGCGGGAGCGACGGGAACGGGCGGGGCAGGCACTGACTGCTCCGGGAGCTCGGTCGCTTCTGCGGCCTCGATGAGCAGCGGCTCGCCAGGCTCGAAGCCGGCGGCGCGGATGGCGCCCACGAACTCGGCCGGGTCGAAGTCGCGCTCCGCGTAGACCGTGAGCACGCCAGCGGACGCATCCGCGGTCGCGGCTGCCACTCCGTCGATCCCCGAAGCCTCACGGGTGATGAGCTTCTCGCAGGCGCCGCAGTGCATTCCCGAGACTTTCAGCTTGATGACTCTATAGACAGTGTCAGCAGGCATTGAACTCTCCTCTATGTGAAGCGCCAAGGTTCTGGGTGCTGAGGGGGTACATGCCGGCGGCGGCAAGCGCTCGCGACAGACCTTCGTCGCCATTGGGCGCCTGCAGTGACACGACGAGCGTGCCGTCCTCCGACAGCTCGAAGGCGGTCACCCCGTCGGCACCCGTTAGTACGCGCTCCAGCAACCTGCGATCTCCCTCATTCACCTCGGCGAATGCGATCTTGAGAACCATATCTTTGCTGAGTTCAGCCATTACGTTACTCCACAACTATCTTGCCGAAGACCATCTGCATGCCGCAGTAGAAGGGGTACTCGCCCTTCTCCAGCGCCGGCAGCTCGACCGTGGCCGGACCTGCGGTCAGGTCCTCGCCGAATCCGAGCTCCTCGCTGACGACCTGCGCCGTGCATCCGCTCGACTGTCCGAAGGTGATCTCGGCGGGCACGCCGGCCTTCAGCACGATCTGGTTCGGCTCGTAGTAGCCCTTTGAAAGGTCGACGCTGATCTTCTGGACATCGCCCTCAACGACAGCCTTGCCCTCGACCAGGTCGCCGGTCAGGCCGCCTTCAGTCGGGGCGGTCGAGCCGCAGCAAGCACAGGCAGCGCCGCTTGCGTCGCCACCCGAGGCTGAGGCAGGGGTGCTACCCGCGAGCCCGCCGGAGGCGGCAACCTGGGGAGCCGAGCCCGTACGAGCCGCGGCGAAACGGTATGCGCCGAAGAAGGCGCCGAGGACGAGCACCCCGATCACGACGTAGCGCATCATGCCGCCGTTGGTGCTCGGTGCGGTGGTTTCTGGAGTGGTGTTGCTCATGTTCGATATCTCCTTGGTTAGCTGAACGCTCCGCCGATGACGAGCCCGGCCATGACGGCCAGCGCGACAGCGGCGCCGATCAGAACGACTTCGTTTGGCTTGAATCCGAGCAGCAACGCTGGAGCCGCGGCGGGTGAAGCGGCTGGCTTCGCGCCCTTCACGGAACCGGTTGATCCTTTTGCGCCCTTCGTCTGGCGCGCCGCTTCCTGGCTTGCGAGCGAACGGCGCCTCGTGATGAAGAGAGCGCCGCCGGCACCGGCGACTGCCAGCAGCAGCCACGGCAGAGGCGAGCCGGAGGACCCTGCTCCGCCACCGACGCTCAGTTGGCCGCTCATCATGCCCATGCCGCACGTGAGGGTGTAGTTGCCCGCCTTCGCGGCAGGCAGCTCAACCGTCGTGACGGCGTTGGGCGCGAGGTCGGCCAGGACGCCCAGCTGCGGAAGTGCGAGCTGGTCGGAGCAGGCGTTCTCTTCGCGGCGCTCGACGACGAGGCGCACGGGCTTGTCGGCAGGAATCGAAACGACGGTGGGCGAGAACTGCGTGTTCTCGATGACGAGCGGGATCTCGACGACCCCGTCTTCGCCGGTCTGGTACGTGGTGTTGTCGACTGTCTGCGTGCCGATGAAGGCACCCTTGACCGTATTGAAGTTGACTGGCGCGCCGGTGAGCATGAGGCCGCGGTTGATGAAGACGAGACCGAAGACCATCACGCCGACGGCCAGAACCGTCATCATCCGCTGCTTCCACGCGCGCGGGATGAGCGAGCCGGCGGTGCCGAACGCGATCATCAGCGGTGCGGTGCCGACGGCGAATGCGGCCATACCGAGCGCTCCCGCTGCGGCGCTGCCGCTTGCAGCGGCCGAGACCTGCGCGGCCATGAGCGGACCGCAGGGAAGCAGGCCTGTCATGAGGCCGAAGAAGATCGGGGTGCCGATAGTGCTCTCCCCGGCCTTGGCGTCGGCGGTGGACTTGCGGCGCAGCTTCACGATCGCGTTCATGAGGGCCTGGGGCGGCCGCGGAGTCAGCCGAGCTGCCCACGGGACCTTTCCGGTCATGCCCAGGCCGAGCACGATCATGAACACGCCCGCGAGGAACATGATGTAGGGGCGGAGCGCGTCGATGTTGAGGAACGCGCCTACGCTACCGAGCAGCAGGCCCACGAGCATGTAGCTCACGAGCTTCGCACCTTGGTAGGCGAAGTTCGGTGTCAGTTTGGAGTACCACGGGCCGTCCTCTGTGCCCTTCACCGCATAGGTGAGGACCAGGGGCCCGCACATGGACACGCAGTGCAGGCTGGTGCCCAGCCCGAGCGTGAACATGTAGATGATGAACGTTGTGGTCACGAAGACTCCTCGTGGATACGTCGGTGAACGTGTGAGCAGGAAATGCGCACACGACGACAAGGTCCGCTCACGGGTACGCCGAAGCGTCCCGCTGCGGTCACGAGGAGGGTATTAGAGCCTGAGTCGCTCTCCGCGGGGGTCATCTGGCGGAGGTGGCGGATCCGATGCGTGCACGCGAATCGTCTGGATCAGCGCAGGCGGCTTGAACAGCGCAAGCGCCGCAATCACGACCGTGACGAGGGCGAGCACCAGCGAGTCAGCACCGGCAGGAACGACTGCTGAGGGGGCCGTACTGGTTACGTACGTGCCGCCGCAGGTCCCGAAGAAGCCGAGGCCGTCCATCTGACCGAACGGCATGCCGCCGCCCATGGAACAACCCACCATCTGACAGGTCGGCACGACGATCGCGACGAATGCGACGATGATCGTCAGCGCGATGAGTGCCTTTCTGTTTTGGGTCGTACCGGTCATCTTGAGCCCCTCGTACTATCGGTGCCAACGCAACGTGTAGTGCAACTTGCATGCCGAAACTCACAGTTCGCAGCCGCGTCAAGCGCACCAACGGTGGGTAACGCCTACTTACCCGTTATCGGGTTCGGCGGGCGCGAACGTGAGGGACGCCGAGTTGATGCAATACCGCAGGCCAGTGGGCTTAGGACCGTCATTGAACACGTGCCCGAGGTGCCCGTCACACACGGCACAACGCACCTCGGTACGCACCATGCCGAAGCTCGCGTCACGGTGCTCGTCCACGGCGTCCTCGGCAATCGGCGCCCAGAAGCTCGGCCACCCGCATCCGGAGTGGAACTTGGTCTCGGATGAAAAGAGTTCCGAGCCGCATCCTGCGCACCGGTAGATGCCGGGCTCGGCGGTGTCCGTGAGCGCACCGGAAAAGGCCGGCTCCGTCCCCGCGCGCCGCAGAACGCGGAACTGTTCGGGGCTCAGGGCCTGACGCCACTCCTCGTCCGTCTTCGTTACCTTCTCGCGCATCTTGTGTCCCTTCGGGGGGATGGAGCCGGGCTAGCGGCGCCGGCAGTGAGAACGAAGGTGCTCGCCCGCCTCCGGGCTCAGGCCGAGGCCTGGCAGGTCTTCGTCGAGCTGCACACAGCTTCCCGATCCATAAAGGTAGCCGTTGATCTTGGCGGCAGCGGTCGATGCAACGAAGTCTTCGTCCTTCGCATAGGCGGCACGCATCTCCGAGAACAGCTTGCGGTCGCTTCGCAGGTAGTACTTCTGGTGGTAGTCCTCGGCCATCCAGAAGCGGTCGAACCGGTCTATTCGCGTCGCGATGGGCCGCTTCAGCAGAACCGCTAGACGCTCGGCGCTCGCCTTGGCGGTCTCCAACTGCTCATCGTCGTGAGCGAGCACCAGCGAGGCGTACTGCGCCTTGAACGCCGGCCGAGTGGGATCGTGCGCAGTCCAGAAGAGCTCAAGCAGGTCCTCGTAGCTCACCTCGGCGGGGTCGAAGTCGACTTGGAAGCACTCGGTGTGATCGCCCATCGAGCGGTACGTGGGATCGTTCTTGGTGCCGCCCGCGTAGCCGACCCTCGTCCTCCATACGCCCTCCACGAGCCCGAACTGGGCATCGGGGGTCCAGAATCAACCGACGGCGAACGTCGCCGTCTCGAGATGAGCCGGGACCTCGAGGTCGATCGGGGGGCGCGGGCGCTCCATTACGGGATTGTCGCGCTTGAAGGGAAAGACCATGACGCACCTCCTCGGCGATTAGCGTACCCGAGGAGTTCGGCGCTCACACGCCGCAATGGATCCCTAGTAGTGCCCGTGCGCGCCGTTGGGGCATGACTGCACCCAGCCGTCGGCACGGAAGACGTATGCGCCTTCGGCGACTGTCGGGTTCAGCGGGTCCGCTGGGGTGTTCGCTGCGGTCGGGCATGCGGGGGGCTGTCGCACGATATGCTCTGTGATGACCGGATGGGTCGACACTACGATTCCTGCGAGGTCGTCGAGGACGCGTCCGCTCGACAGAGACAGCCACGTCGTGGCGGCGCCTTCAAGCGTGCGCTGGTTCGCGAAGCAGGTAGTGCGCTCAGCCTTGCGTTGGGCGGAGTTGAACACGGGAATCGCGACCGCGACGAGAATGCCGATGACCAGAACGACCACCATCAGCTCGACGAGTGTGAAGCCATTATCACTGCGGACTCGCGTGTCCATCTCTCTCTCCCTGGCCGGATTAGGCGACCAAAGAGAGTATCGGCAGCTACGGGCCCCGGTCTTAGCCCGGCATCGCCCAGGTGGTGATGAGCGTCACACCTCGGCCATCGCCCTCTTCAGCGCGGAGATGCGCTCGCGGTACTCGGGCATCGACGTCCCGAGGATCTGGCACGCAAGGATTGCGGCGTTCTTGGCGCCATTGATCGCCACGCATGCGACGGGGACGCCGGTCGGCATCTGCACCATCGAGAGCAGGGAGTCGAGTCCACCCAGGTCGCTCGTCTTCATTGGGACGGTAATCACGGGAAGCGGTGTGAAGGCGGCGACCACGCCACCCAAATGCGCGGCCTTACCGGCGGCGGCGACGATGACCTTAATGCCACGATCCGCCGCGGTCGATGCCCACTCGTGCACGCGCTCGGGGTTGCGATGCGCGCTGGCGACCAGCAGCTCGTAAGTCACCCCGAGATCGTCGAGCTGGTCGGCGCACTGCTGCATGACATCCATGTCGGACTTCGAGCCCATGATGATCCCGATCAGCGGTGCGTCAGCCACGTGAACCCTCCCAGAATCGGTCGGCGAGCATCGCGCGCCACCTTCTTCACTGTCATCGAACAG
>DATHUB010000220.1:0-1559 GCA_035462695.1 Coriobacteriia bacterium
ATTCGGCACCTGGCCCTGCTCGGTACCCTTCGAGACGGTGACGTCCACGGAGTCGGCGACCTTCACCTCGGTTCCTGCTTCGGGGTCTTGGGCGGTCACCTGTCCGGCCTCGACCTCATCGTCGAAGACGTGCTCGACCTCTCCGGCTCGCAACCCTTCGATCGCAAGCTCGGCATTCGCCTCGGAGACACTCTTCCCTACCAAGTCAGGCACCGTCACGACGGGCACGCTCGTAACCGCGAGATTCACCGTCGATTCCTTGCGCACGTCCTCACCGGCGATCGGCGACTGAGCGACCACGACGCCAGGCGGCGCCGAGAGAGTCTCGACCTCGCTCACAGCACCAACCCGGAGTCCGGCCGAGGTGAGCGCGGCCGTCGCGTCTTCGCTCGTCATGCCCACCATGTCGGGAACCGAAGTCGATCCGCTCATGAAGAACACCACTGCGAGCACGACAAGCAGGGCGACGCCTCCGACAGTCCACCAGACCCACGCGGGGCGCTTAGCAGCATTGTCCGTGTCGACAGTCCCGGGCTCGCCTGCCGGATCCGGCATTCCTTCGGCCATGGTCCCTCCGTGTGGTCAGGGTGTATGAAGCCGCGAGAGTGCCGTCGCTACTGCGCGGGTGTGTACCGCGCAATGTTGTTCTGTGCTGGGCCAAACAGCACCAGCTGCCCGTTCTTGTCATCTATCTGGTAACTCTCGACCGTCTTCAGCGTGGTCAGGTAGTCTGACTCCTGCTTCATCACGGATTCTGGGCCAGCCATCAATGTCGTCGCGATTTCGTCGCTAATGGTCAAGTTTCCACCGTCGGTCTCGTAGGTCGTCGAGTACGAGTTCACGCCGGCGTTGCCAGTGAGCTCGCCTTCGGCCGAGAACTCAGCTGTGATCGTCGATTCCACCGGAACAGTCTGCGGTGTACCGCCCACGGTGTACGTCATGCAGGTCCACGACGTTCCCTCAAGGGTCCCACCCGGATCCTTGGTGGCGGTCGTGCTCTCGGACGGTTGCGAAGTGGTGCAGCCCACAAGCAGCACGAACACGATCAGTCCGGCCGCAGCCATAACGAGTCTGCCGAATCTCACTCGAACACCCCCATTGAAGGTAGCGAGCACCTGGTTCGACAGATGGTCGCGAGAACAGGCCTTTGAGAAAGCATAGCGGTCAACGCGTGGTGATACCACTAGTTCTCGCGCAGTACTGTCTCCGCGCGGGGATTCTTAGCTCGCGGTCTAGCTCGCGCCTTCCTCGGAGTCCGCGGAGAAGACCTTCACATCCGAAAGCCCGAGCGTCTCGGCCGCCATGTCGCGCAGCTTGTACTTCTGGATCTTGCCGGAAGCCGTCTGGGGGAACTCCTCCACGAAGAAGACGTACTTGGGGCACTTGTAGCGCGCGAGGCGAGCGCGAGTGAACTCCTGCACGTCTCCCTCGGCGATGTCCGAGCCTTCGAAGCGCTTGATGAAAGCGCCGACTACTTCGCCGTACTTCGGGTCAGGAACACCAACTACTTGCACGTCCTTGACGCCCGGCATCGTGTAGAGGAACTCCTCGATCTCGCG
>DATHUB010000221.1:0-4623 GCA_035462695.1 Coriobacteriia bacterium
ACGAGAGGCGGTGACGCCCGGGTCCTTCTGGCGCAGGCTGCCCGCAGCGGCGTTGCGCGGGTTCGCGAAGGGCGCCGAGCCCGCCGCATCCTGCTCCTCGTTCAACCGCTCGAAGCTCAACTTCGGCATGTAGACCTCGCCACGGACTTCGATCCGCGGCCACGGCGCAGCGCCTTCAGCACCCGCGGCGGCGAAGAGAGTGTCCGAGTCGAACCCCGGCCGCGCTTCCGCCCTCAGCCTGAGGGGGATGTCTCGAATGGTGCGCACGTTGGACGTCACGTCTTCGCCCACGCGGCCGTCCCCGCGGGTAGCTGCTCGAACCAGCGCTCCGTCCTGATAGGTGAGCGCCATCGATGAGCCGTCGATCTTGAGCTCGCACGTGAAAGCACACGGCCGCCCGCCGACAGCGGAGCGCACCCGGAGCAGCCAGGCGTCGAGCTCGTCGAGATCCATCGCGTTGTCGAGCGAGTACATGCGGGTCGCATGCTGTGCGGCAGCGAACAGCGCACTCGGCGCGACGCCTACCCGCTGCGTCGGGGAGTCGGGAGTTATGAGCTCGGGGAAGCGTTCCTCGATGCCGCGAAGTTCGCGCATGAGTGAATCGTAAGCGGCGTCGCTGATCTCGGGGGTATCGAGTGCGTAGTAGCGGTAGTCGTGATGCGCGATCTCAGCGCGCAGCTCGCCCGCCCGCCGCTCAGCTGCCGAGAAGTCGTCGGTTACTTCAGGCATCGTTCACTCGACGCCGGTTTCGTGTTCGCCGCGAAGCTTCTGGACGTGTACCGGCCCAACCTCATATATGACGACCTCGGGCACAAACCGTTTGGGGCGTTCGGCCTCGTAGATCCAGGTATCGCTCAGTGAGACCTTGAAGTACGTCCCGCCGGGTGCCGTGACCGGCTCCACCTCGACGTCGTTGCAGAGGTAGGCCCGCAGCTCGGTCTCGACGTAGTACATGAAGACGCGGATGGCGTCGCGATATTCGTTGTATAGAGCAAGGCGCTTCTGCGCCTCGTACATGTCGAGCTCGTCGATGCTGTCCACGTGGACGGCCCCTCTCTTGTCGGCTGCTCGGCTGGGGTCCCGTGCGTCGAGTCCTCCCCTCCTGTCATTCTATCCCGCCAAACCCTCCCGCACCCGCTCAACGCGTACCGAATCCGGCTGATTTTCGGTTGGTAGCGTAGCGCCGGGGATTTCGCCTGTGAGCAACTCAGGTCCTTCGAGCATGAGTTGGCAGCTGGCTGGGCATACCATTAGCAGAGGCTACTAAGGAAGGTGTGCGCGATGCGCGAGATTCTTGAGGTGTGCATTCAGCTCGACCGCATGGCGTACGAGACATACCGTGCTCTCGCCCAGACGACCTCAGACGAAGAGTTCGTCACCTGCTTCGAGCAGCTCGCCAAAGAGGAGCGAGTCCATGTCGACTGGTGGTCGGACCTCCTGATGGCTTGGGAAGCGGGCCTCGTCCCCGATATTGCGGACGAGCACGGCTTCCTCGAGAGACTAGGCGAGATACGGACCGAGCTGCAGTCGTCAGAAGTCGAGGGCTACGCCGACATGTCGACCGATGACATGCTCGACCTCGCCGTGAAGTTCGAGTTCTACCTTCTCGACCCGCTCTTCGGAGAGCTGCTGGGCCTGGTCCGGCCCGGAAGCAAGATCGACGTTCACGAGTCGTACTCGCGCCACATCCTTCGCCTGATCGAACTCATCGAGCGACGCTACACGCGCCCCGGTCTCGCTACCTTCTTGGCGGGCGTTCTCCACAGGGCGTATCGAGACCAGCAGCGACTCGCCTCACTCGCCGTGCACGACCAGCTCACCGGCCTGTACAACCGACGCGGCACGCTCGACCACCTGGCGCAGTGGCTGTCGTGGTCGCGCCGATACGGGCGCCCCCTTAGCGTGATGATCCTCGACGTCGACCGCTTCAAGCGGATCAACGACGAGTACGGCCACGCGGTCGGCGATCGAGCGCTCGAGGCCGTAGCGAATGCGCTGACCGACACCGTACGCGCCTCGGACACCGTCGGTCGTTTCGGTGGCGACGAGTTCGTGGTGATAGCTCCAGAGACGGACGGGTCCGAACTCGAAGCATTCATGGACCGGCTGGTGATGGCCGTCGGCGAGCGCCGCGTCGAGTCAGAGGGCGAGCCCGTCAGCGTCACGGTGAGTATCGGAGGCGCGTGGGCCACCGGTGGCGTGGACGTCTCGGCGGAAGAGCTGGTCGCGCAGGCCGATCGCTCGATGTATGAGGCGAAAGAGGCCGGCCGGAACCGCTCCGGCGTCGCCTTCAGCGCAGCCACTCCGTAGCCTGAGTACCGTAGCCTCCGCAGGCTTAAGCGCCGTCACTCGCCAGTGAGTCGTTCAGCTCGCCCGCGTGGTAGCTCGACCGCACGAACGGAGCACTGGCCACCGCCGAGAAACCGAGCGCGTATGCCTCTCTTGCCAAGGAGGCGAACTCCTCAGGCTCGACGAACTCGACCACCGGCAGGTGTGCCGAACTCGGCCGGAGATACTGCCCGAGGGTCAGCATCGACACCCCGCTCTCACGCAGGTCGCGTAGGACGGCGACCACCTCGCCGTGCGTCTCGCCCAGCCCCAACATGAGGCCCGATTTCGTGGGAAGGTCCGGCTGCGTCTCGCGCACGCGCTCAAGCACACGACGGCTCCGCGTGTAGTCGGCCTCAGGACGGACCTCGGGGTACAACCTCGGCACGGTCTCGACGTTGTGATTGAAGACATCGGGCCGAGCGGCGGCAACGGCGTCGATACTCTCGACGCGCCCGCCAAAATCGCTTGTGAGCACCTCAACGGCCGCGTCAGGGACGGCCGCGCGCACCGACTCGATAGTCGCGACGAAGTGCGCTGCCCCGCCGTCGGCGACATCATCCCTGGTCACGGTCGTGATGACGACGTGTCGAAGTCCCATCCGCGCCGCGGCCTCGGCGACACGCCTGGGCTCGTCCGGATCCAGCGGTGCGGGCTGCTTCGACTCCACGGCGCAGAACCGGCAGTTGCGCGTGCACACCCCGCCCATGATGAGGAACGTCGCCGTGCCGTCGCTGAAGCACTCACCGCGGTTCGGGCACTTCGCACTCTGGCAGACGGTATTGAGATTCAGCTCGCCGAGCAACCCGTCGATCTCTGAGTACGCACCAGGCTTTGCGATCGGCCTCCGCAGCCATGCGGGTAGCCGCTTTGTCTCGGCAGAGGAGCCGTGCGCGTAGGTTTCGTCGTGTTGGTGCGTGGTCATGCGCGCCATGCTAGCACGCGCCTAGCCAGCTCACTTGGCAATACCGCTCAGGAGTGGGACGTGCCCGTCTTCTTTGCGGCCTCGAGGCAGGTGAACTTGACCACTTCGGAGAGCGTCGGATGGCCGAAGACGCTTTGACCGACCTGTGCGACGGTCATGCCGCCGGCCATCGGAATGCTGATCTCCTGGATGAGTTCAGCCGCGCTCGGCCCGACGATCTGCGCGCCGAGAATCCGACCGGTACCGGTCTCGGCGACCACCTGGACGAACCCGTCGGCATGTCCCTCGCCGAGCGCCTTGCCGTTGCCGGCGAACTTCATGACGACTTGGACCACGTCCAGGCCACGCTCTTTGGCGGCGTCCCGCGTCGTGCCGACCACGGCTATGCCCGGCTCCGTGTAGACGGCGGCGGGCACGAGCGCGAGATCGACGGTCGCAGTGGGCGGTTCGCTGTTGATCTCGGCGACCGCATTGCGCGCCGCGGCATCGCCCTCGGCTTCGGCAACGTGCGCGAGCATCATGCCGCCGATGAGATCGCCGATCGCATACACACCCGCGATGTTCGTCCGGAAGTACTCGTCGACTTTGACGGCGGCGCGGTCCATCTCGATGCCGACCTCCGGGTAGCCGAAGCCCTCGGAGTTGGGCTTGCGCCCCGGAGCCGACAAGACGATATCGGCCTCGAGCGTGCTTTCGTCCGTCAGTGTCGCGACCACGCGATCTCCTCGCTGCTCGACGCTGGCGACGGCGACCCCCAAGTGGAAGACCACCCCGACGGACTCGAGCGACTTCTGGATCTCGCGCTGAACGCGCTTGTCGTTGCCCGGCAGCACCGTGGGCGTGAGTTCGACGACGTGCACCGTCGAGCCGAAGCTTGCGTAGGCATCAGCGAACTCCAGCCCGATCACTCCTCCGCCGACAATCACGACCTCCGCCGGAATGGCGTGGAGGGCCGTGGCCTCGTCGCTCGTCCATACGCCCGCGAGCGAGTGGTCCACGCTCGGAAGGAGGAACGGCACTGAGCCCGTCGCTAGGATGACGGCGTCCGCATCGATGGTCCGTGTGCCGCCCTCAGCGAGGGTGACCTCGATGGTCTGCGGCGCCGTCAAGCGCCCCTCCCCGATGACGACCTCCACCTTGAGTCGCTTGGCAGTCCCCTCAACCTGGCCGACCAGCTCGTCGACCACGCTCTCCTTGCGGAGGCGCAGCGCGTCGATGTCGACCTCGGCGAGGGTGGCCTTGAGCCCGTAGTCCCCCGCGTGGCGGGTGTCGGACACGATGTGCGCCGAGCGCAGGATCGTTTTGGTGGGGATGCAGCCCCAGTTCAGACAGGTTCCCCCGAGCCTGTCGCGCTCCACGAGCACGACTTC
>DATHUB010000222.1:0-2026 GCA_035462695.1 Coriobacteriia bacterium
GAACTCGCCGAGGCCGAACTGCTTCATGACCTCGAGGTACTTGTGGCTCCAACCGACGACAGCGACCGGCACGCCCTCTGAGAGCGCGCCGACCATGGCGTGGAACCGCGAGACGGCCGCAGCCGAGCACGCCTTCAGCACCGTGCGCAGGGCGGCGGCGTTCATGTCGCCGGCCACCGCGAGAACGCGCTCGTTGTCGCCGACGCGCTCGGCAATCTGCGCGATGACGGGGAGGTCGTTGTTGCGCAATTTGGCCGAGCCGGCGCGCGTCGCGTTCGGGAAGAGCAGCACGGCGTGCCCGTCGGCGAGCAGCCCCTGAGTGAGCTCGGCCATGAAGCCGATGTAGTCCCAACCCTCTTCGCCCGCCTTGCCCGCGATCACTGCGCTCGGGCACAGCCCGACGACGGCATGTCCGGCGGCCCGAAGGGCGGCGGCCTTCTCGGCCAGCTCGCTCGCCTCGGCGTCGCCCTCCACCGACAGGGAGTCCCTCTCCTCGAACAGGAATGCGACGTCCGGCGCCGGATACATGCGCTCGGCGGGAAACGCGATCTGCTCCATATGAGAGAGCGTGACGTCGCCGCGCGGCACTACGAGCGCGCAACGCTTGAGCAGTCGAGCGGACATGCGGTTGAGCGGGTGCTTGAAGGGCCCGAGGGCCTGCGCCAGCTTGAAGACCGGCGTCTTGAGCAGCATCGCCGGAAGGATGGTCAAAATGTTGAACGGAAGGAACTTTTCGCGGCCGTCGATGAACGAGACGCCGGCGAGGTCGACGAGCGCAGAGCTCGAAGCGAGGTCGCGGACGGAGCGCGGGAACATGCCCGGCACCGAGCCGCCGAGCCGCGCGAACGGCGCCGCCAGCAGCGACATCGGGAAGAGGACGCCGACGAGGTAGGCGGGCGTGGACGAGTGGACGGTCACGCGCGGATCGCGGATGAGGGCGCGGTCTTTCTCGGGATAGTAGGAGAACAGAGAGAAGTGAGCGTCCGGGTATCGGTCGCGGATGCGTCCGATCGACGTGTCCAGCATCGCCTCGGCGCCGCGGTTGCCCGAAACGGTCGCCGCGATGAGCGAGAATCGGCGGGCGTCCTTCGCCGGGCGTGAAACCAGTGGTCCCGTAGGCAACGACTCGAGTCCCTTCATCCAGTACAGCTTGAGCTTGAGCAGCCTTCGGTTCCGGCCGAGCACCTTGGCGGAGCCTTCGTCCGTGCGCGTCTCGAGGTGGTTCTTAAGGGTCGCCCGCGCGACGGAGCGCTCGTGCCAGCGCACGGAGGTGTTCACCTTGTCGGGAACGCGCATTCCGAGCCGCTCCCCCGCCTGCGCGCGAGCCGTGACGTTGTAGTGGAACGGAGCTGTCCGGCGCTGCCCGTCGAGGATATCGGAGACGCGCACGGGCTCAGCGGCGAGGTTGCCGGCAGCTCGCGCAATCTCGAGAGCACGCGCGCCGCGCTCGGTCTTGATCATCAGCGCCGTGTGCTTGATCGGGTCGTTCTTGTACTTCTGCGACCACAGGTCGCCCGCCGAGATGTCCGCGCTGTAACCGAAGTGGTCGCCGCAGAACATGCACTTCTTGGGCGTTCCGTAGTACAGGTTGTGATAGAGCAGGTAGTAAGCCGAGGGCCGCTCGACGCTCGTGCCATCGGCAAACTGTGCCGAGAGACGCCCGCGCCAGTGACCTTTGCGGAAGCGGAAACCGACGATCTTAGATCCGCCTGCATTCTGCGACAGCTTGTCGGTCAGCTTGTCGAGGAACTCCGTCTCGGTGGTGTGGCCGCAGAACAGCGCGATCGTGACAACGACCTTGTCGGCGAGCGAGGCGTTCTGGCGCACCAGGCGGATCTCGCAGGGAAGCCCGACTACGGCCAGCTTGCCGTCGAACTCCTTGATCAGCGACATGGCCTCGCGAGAGAACTCGCCGAGGACGTAGGTGCTCCCTCTTGCGGCCAGCACTTCGTCTCGGGTCCGGGCGATGCGGTAGCGTGCGCGCACCTTGCCGTCCTCGACCGAAGTCACGCACACAAGGGCGCCA
>DATHUB010000223.1:0-10580 GCA_035462695.1 Coriobacteriia bacterium
GCCGTCACGTCGCGAAGCGCGTAGATCTTCTTGTCCGCCGGATCGACGTCGGGTGACTGTGCGATAACGGCGACCCCGACATCGCGCACTTGCGACAGGAATGCTTCAGGCGCCAGCTCCGTCTGAAAGCCCGGAATCGACTCGAGCTTGTCTAGCGTGCCTCCGGTGTGCCCGAGTCCACGCCCGCTCATCTTCGCAACCGGTACTCCGCAGGCCGCCACAAGGGGGGCAAGCACGAGAGTCGTCGTATCGGCCACCCCGCCCGTCGAGTGCTTGTCGACCTTGATGCCCGGTACCGTCGAGAGATCTACGATGCGACCCGAACGGACCATCGCATCGGTCATCCAGACGGTCTCATCGGCATTCATCCCGTTCAGGAAGACGGCCATGAGCCACGCGCTCATCTGGTAGTCCGGCATATCGCCGCGCGTGTATCCGAAGATGATGCGATCCAGCTCCGCAGCCGTGTGAGGCTGTCCGTCTCGCTTACGCTCGATCAGTTCCTCGAACGTCGCGGTGCTCATGCCCCACGCACCTCGGTCAGGAAGCTCGTGCCGCGTCCGCACTTGCCGGGCAGACCGTAGAAGTCGAGGACCGTCTCTCCGATCTCGCTGAAGGTCGACCGTATGCCGAGATCAACACCGCGATCGACCCCCTTCACGTAGGCGATCAGCGGCGTGTACTCGCGTGAGTGATCCGTGGAGCCGGTCGTGGGATCGCAGCCGTGGTCGGCGGTGAGGATGAACAGATCGCCCTCCACCATCGCATCGATCAGCTCCGGGATGCGTTCATCCACGGCCTCGAGACCGCGAGCATAGCCCTCGACGTCGTTGCGGTGTCCCCAGATCATGTCGAAGTCGACGAGGTTGGCAAAGACGAAGCCATTGTCGGTGTCGTCTTCTACGCGCTTCAGTAGGTTGTCGAAGCCGTGCATGTTGCTTTCCGAGTGCGGCGACTCGCAGATGCCGCGCCATGCGAAGATCTCGCCGATCTTGCCGATGCCGTAGCTGGGGATTCCCGCCTCTTGCAGCAGGTCGAGTGCTGTGGGCTCGAAGGGGGCAATCGCGAAGTCACGTCGCCGGTGAGTGCGAGTGTAGGTCCCGGAGGCGTCCGGGCCGATGAATGGGCGGGCGATGATGCGCCCGACAGCGTGCTCCCCGACCATGACATTCGTACGGGCGATCGAGCACAGCTCGTAGAGCCTGTCGATGGGGATGACGTCTTCGTGCGCCGCGATCTGGAACACCGAGTCGGCGCTCGTGTAGATGATGGGGTTGCCGGTAGCAACGTGCTCGTCGCCCAGCTCCTGGATGATGACGGTTCCGCTAGCCGGATAGTTGCCGAGCCACCCCAGCCCCGTTTCGCGCTCGAAGGCGCTCATTACATCGGGCGGAAAGCCCTCGGGATAAGTAGGGAACGCACTCGCGAGCTGGAGCCCCATCATCTCCCAGTGCCCGGTCGTCGTGTCTTTGCCGGCACTCGCTTCGGCGTTCCTCCCCCACGAGGCAGAGGTCTTGTCCACAGGTGGCACGCCCGAGATGCCAGTGACATTGCCGAGGCCCATCGCCCCCAGATTCGGCATTCGGAGGCCTCCGACCGCCAGTGCAGTGTTGGCCAGCGTGTTGGAACCCTCATCGCCGTACTCGGCAGCGTCGGGGAGCGCGCCCGCACCCACGCTGTCGAGAACCAGGACGATAGCTCTTGGCGCACGCGACATCTCAGTTCACCACCCTGTCGATCTGATCGAGGACGTCACACTCGCCGCGACCATGCGGAGTTCGTCGCGTCTAGAGGCTTCATGCCCTTTCCAGTGGCCACCATGTGTATCCAGCTACGAGCGGGAGCGCACAATCGAGAGGACCCACTCCACCAGAAGGAACGCCACCACCGTGAGTGCAGCGTTCACTTCGAAACTGCCGCCGTACGGCGTCTTGATGGATTCGATTCCGAAGGGAATCGTGATGGGATTAGTCAGGGCGATGATCGCTTTTCCCCATGCGGAGTTTGCCAAAGCGCCGAAGAACTGGACAACAAGGCGTACGGTCTCAGCAATAGCCAAGAGCACGAGTGCGTCCATGACGATCGTAAGCACCGTGCGCACGGGTTTGGGCGAGCTCAAGTGTCCTCCTGAATCGATGGGGCGCGGCTCCGATTATCCCTGCGCGGGCCGGACTACGCCACCCATCGACCGCTCCCTCAGCGGAGCGCGTCTCCGAGGACTCGAGCGATGATCTTCTCGGCGATGGCGTGCGAGTCGGGCTGCCCCAAGGCGAGACGCCCTTTGGCCTCTGCCACGCGATCTGGACGAAAATCAGAGGTGTTTGCGGCAATCAACATGGCCGCTGAGATGACGTCGGCGGGGACGCTGCAGTCGGTGGCGCCGTGAGTCATTATGGGAGCCTCGCGTAGGATTGTTGCAGCCATTTTGGCCTGCTGTTCCGAGATCATCATGTGGTTTCTATCGGCACCCGTGGGCTGCGCTTTAGGTAGTGAATACAACCATCGGCGCAGGGCTGTGACGGGGGTCACAGCGGGAGCGCGAGCGAGTGGAGAAGAGGCGGAAGAAGACCCCTAGAAATGGGGGAGCCCCAAGGCCGGCACCTTGAGGCTCAGGGGTAAGGGGTTGCATTCGCATGCAACTCATCGAGCATCCTATCACCCCGTTTACGGCCGTGCAAGTGCCGTTCACCGACGTTTTGGACTACTGGAGCAGGAAACCCGCAACTGAGGCGGAGATGCCAATGATGAGCGGGAGAACGCCCAACGCGACCAGCAGGAATGCGAGGGTCACAACGGCGATTCCGGCGCTCCCCGCCCTCCCCGCAGCGCCCTCCGCAGCAGTCGTCTGACTTGGCGTGATCTGAGGGTTCAGGAAGAGCGTGCGGACTACGTTCCCGTAGTAGGCAAGAGAGACGATGGTGCCGATGATGCCGACCCCGGCGAGCACTCCGAGCCACACCGCAAAAGTCGACGCCCCGCGCGACGCAAAGCCCGACGCCGCCCCGATCGCCGAGCCGAATGCTTGCAGCTTTCCCCAGAAGCCGAGGAGCGGTGGAATACCGGCGAGAGAAAGCAGAGCGAGAGTCAACGACGATGCGATCACCGGCGACCTCCGACCCATCCCCGCAAGCCCGGCGATACTCCCGTCCCACGTGGGATCGATGCGGGAGAACGCCTCGGCCGACAAGAATGCGGCCGTGGTAGCCACTGCGTACGTCGCGGTGAAGACAAGGGCACTCGATGGGTTGAGCGCGCCCATAGCAATGAACGCGTAGCCAACCTGCGCGACGCCCGCGTAACCGAGCATTCTCCGGAATGACTTCGTGGTGAGGGCGACCGTGCTACCGACGACAATTGAGAGCGCGGCAAGGATCCCGATGACGGCGAACATGTCGAACAGTAGAACCCCGTAGGGATTCTTCGCGGTTGCTCCGGCTGAGGCGAGCGGTGTGACGATAGCGGCGAGGACGCCGACCATCGCCAGCTTCAGCGCGCCGGCCATGAATGCCGCCGAGGGAGCCGGCGCGGACTCGTAGGCATCCGGCGCCCATGAGTGAAACGGCGCAGCTCCGGTCTTGAAAGCCACGGCGGACACGAGCGCGATAGTCCCGACGACCGCGACGAGCGGGAACTCGGGACGCGCACCGATTCCGGCGGCTATCGCCTTCAGCGTCGCATCCACCGCGAACGTGCCGACGAGTGCGGCGAGACCGAGGACAAAAAGCCCGGTCGCAACAGATCCTTGGATGAAGTACTTGAGGGCCGCCTCGCCGCCCTGGCGCGTGCCCGCGCCGGACACCAGTGCGTATGCGCACACCGCCGCGACTTCTATCCCGATGAGCATCGTCAGCAGGTCAACGCTTACCGCCGCCAAGCACGCGCCGGTGGCGGCAAACGAGATGAGCGCCGCGGCCTGACCGGGTCGCTTGAGTCTGTCCGAGCCCACGACAGCGGCCGCCGACATGAGCAGCGCGACGGAGGGAATCGCGGAGTACACGCCCCCCGCGCGAAACGCCGAGAGCACCGGCACCAGGGTGAGAGACCATGCGGCATAGCCTGCGACCGCACCGGCACTCCCAAGGAGGAGAGCAGCCAACAATGACGCAGGCCTGGAGTTCCTCGTCATGTCGCCGAGCAGCGCGATTAGACCCGCTATCCCTGCAGCCCCGTAGGTGACCCAGAAAGCGGTGGATGCCGACATCTAGGCCCCCCTCCCGATCGCCTGAGATATGACAGTGAGCGCAGGGCCAGACACAACGGTCAGAATCCATGGCGCCAAGCCCACGGCGACGATGGCGAGCGCTGTCAGAGACGCGGTAAGGGTCTCTCGGCCGCCGAGGTCGGGCAGGGTGACGAGAGTACCCGTTGGCCCCTGCACGGTCCCCCGCACGGCTCTCAAGTTGTATGCAGCGGCCAAGACGATGCCGATAGTGGCGGCCAAGGTCCACCAACCGTACCGCCCAAAGGTCGAAAGCACCGTCATGTACTCGCCGGGGAAGCCCGAAAGGCCGGGCAGTCCTGCGGATGCAAGGGAGGCGAAGACGAACGCGACCGACCATCGCGGCGTGATTGCGCCCAAACCGCCGAAGTCAGAGAGCTCCCGCGTATGTGCTCGCTGATAGAGAGAGCCCACCAGGTAGAACAGCAGTCCGGCCACGAAGCCGTGGCTGACCATCGTGACAAGTGCGGCCGCAAGTGCCGCTGGGGTGCCCACCGAGATCGCGAGCAAAACGAATCCCATGTGGGCCACGGAGGAGTATGCAACGAGTCGCTTGAGGTCAGTCTGCACCAGAGCGGTCGCGGCACCCCAGATGATCCCGACGATTCCCAGCGTCGCGAGAACCGGAGCAGCTGCCTCGTAGCCTGCGGGTGCGAGTGGCAGGGCCACGCGAATCAGTCCGTATCCGCCCATCTTCAGGAGGACGCCGGCGAGCACGATCGAACCGGCGGTCGGCGCCTCTGTATGAGCATCGGGCAGCCATGTGTGGAACGGAACCGCGGGTAGTTTGACGAGAAAGCCGGCGGCGAGCAGCGCGAAGAGCAGGAGGCCTCCGTCGCCCGCGCCGCTGACGGAGAGCACTGAGATCGAGTCGACTCCTCCTAGTACGAGCGCGTAGATGACGCCGGCCAGCAACAGAGCGCCGCCCGCGAAGGTGTAGACGAGGAACTTGGTCGCCGCACGGCGGGCGTCGGCAGAACCCCAGCCGCCGATCAGGAAGAACATCGGCACGAGGACCGATTCCCAAGCGATGTAGAACAGGATGAGGCTGTCGGCCAGGAACACGCCGGCTAGCGCAGCCTGAAGAAACGCAAGGAGCGCGAAATGGGCGGCGGGGCGGCGGGTAGTCTCCCAAGACGAGGAGACCGCGAGCAGCCCGATGAGCGCCGTGAGCACAAGCAGCGGCAGCGACAGGCCGTCGGCGAGCAGATGCCAGACCGACGACGACCCAAGGGCAGATGACCCTACGTGGCTGCCGCCGTCGAAACCGCCCTGAGAGGCGACGAGAGCGAGCAGGATTAGTTGGGACAGCGGGGCGATAACCGCGATCCATCGTGCCGAGTTGCCGCCCCCACGTCCGCCGATGGTGAGCGTCACAGCGGCGACCGCCAGCGGGATCAGGATGATGAGGTCCAAGGCAAGCACTACCTCGTCACCTCCCGATCCATACAGTGGCGACAAGCATGATCACGAAGCCCACGACGATAGCGGTCGCGTAGACCTGACCATCACCGCGCTGAAGTGCCGAGAAGCGCCTGCCTATACCCCGGACAACCCTGGCCGACCCCTCGACAGCCCCGTCGACCACCAGCCGGTCGCCGACCGCCCAGAGCGCACGCGAGAGCCCGACCGTCGGTCGCACGACGACACGATCGACCATGGCGTCCCATCCATATGCGCGCGAGAGCACCGAGTGGACTCCGCCGAGTGACGCAGCGGTTCTGAGATCACCCTCTGGACCGGCCGAGGTCAGCCAACCGGCCAGACCGCCAAGGGCGGCCAAGCCAAGGGCGGCCGCCGAGACCGCGAGTGCGAGCGGCTCGGGTTCGTACCCGAGAAGCTCTGCGACGCCTCCCGCGGCAAGACCCAGGGTCGAGGCAGCAAAGGCCAGTACCAACAGGGGTACCAGCATCGACAGTCCGCTTTCGTGCGCGTGCAGCCCTTCGGCCGGCTTCCCGAAGAAGGCCAAGCGGGTGGAGCGGGCCGCATAGAACGCTGTGACACCGCTCGAAGCGAACAGCAGCACAGCGACGGCCGGCGAGGCGTGCCACACCCCCTCGAGGACCGCATCCTTGCTAAAGAAGCCCGCGAACGGGAACACGCCCGCGAGCGCGAGCATGCCAACGACCCTCGTAACGAACGTCACCGGCATCGCCTTACGCAAACCGCCCATTTCGTGGAGGTCCTGAGTACCGGTTCCGTGGATCACGCTGCCCGACCCGAGGAACAGCAGCGCCTTGAACGCCGCGTGGGTCACGAGATGGAAGAAGGCCGCGGCCCATGCACCCGCGCCGAGCGCGGCGAACATGAACCCGAGTTGGCTGATGGTCGAGTACGCGAGGACCTTCTTGATGTCGCGCTGAACGAGCGCCACGAGCCCCGCTCCAAAGGCCGAGATCGCGCCTGCGGTGAGCAGAAGCATCCGCGCCTCTGGAGCAGCCTCAAACAGAGGCCAGAGCCGCGCGACCAAGAAGACGCCTGCAGCGACCATCGTCGCGGCGTGTATGAGCGCCGATACGGGAGTCGGGCCCTCCATGGCGTCGGGCAGCCATGCGTGCAACGGGAACTGCGCCGACTTCCCGAGGGCGCCAATGACTAGGCAGACCGCCGCGGCGGAGACGACGCCCGCGGACAGCGCGCTGAGATTGCCGAGCGCGACGTCGTAGCTGTCCCCGCCGGTCGCCATCCAGAGAAGTGCGATGCCCAGAAGCAGTCCGACATCACCGACGCGTGTCGTGATGAAGGCCTTGATGGCCGCGGCGGACGCCGAGGGCTTCTCGTACCAGAAGCCGATCAACAGGTACGAACACGCACCCACGAGCTCCCATCCCATGAACAGCGTGGTGAACGACGATCCGATCACCAGCAGGTTCATCGAGGCGGTGAACAGGGAGATCAGGGCGAAGTAGCGCACCCAGCCCTTGTCCCCCTTCATGTAGCCAGCCGAGAAAACCACCACGCACGTCGCAACGACGCCGACAACGAGAAGCATGATCGCGGTAAGCGAGTCCACGGCCCAGGCGATCGTCAGACGCGTCTGCCCGACGGTGAACCACTCGATGGCCCCCTGAGAGGCCAACGCGCTCGTTGCCCACACGCTCTGGCTGACCTGCCCCCCTGCTTCTTCGATGCGAAGGAGAGAGCCGAGGCCGAGCACAACTGTCAGGGCGGGTCCGAGGGACACTGCCCACGGTGCGATCGGCTTCATGTACCGGACGCCGGCGCCGAGAATGAGCGCGATAACCGCAGGCACTACGACGACGATCCACGGCTGTGAGACTAGGGCCTCCATCAGTCGCGCACCTCCGTCATCTCATCGATGCGCGTCGTGCGCGAGCTGCGGGCGGCTGCGACCAGGAGTGCGAGGCCAACAGCTGCCTCGGCGGCCACGACCACGAGAACGATCAGGGCAAGCCCCTCAATCGACGAGCCATCTGGCCTGCTCGCCCCAAGCCCGACCAGAAGAACGAGGGCTCCACCGAGCATGACCTCGATGGAAGCGAGGAGCGCGACGACGTCCCTACGCGTGAGAACGCCGTAGAGGCCGAGAGCGAACAAGCCGACGGAAACCCCGACAAGCGTCATTCGCTCCCCCCTTCGCTCACTGCGACGACCGCAACCAGTGCTGCCAGCAGCAGGGCGCCCGCCAGCTCGAACTGCGGAAGCATGCGCCCGAGAAGCAGCTCTCCCAGTTCGCTCGGCCCGGCCGATGATGGCAGCGGATACACCGCCCCCATCTGCCCGAAGGCCATCAGCGCGAACCCGACGATCCCGACGCACGCGACGGCCGCCAGCACGTCATGGCGAACCTCGAGGGCAGGGGCACCCGGTTTGGCTCGGTGAACGAGCATGATCGCAAAGAGCACCAGGACTAAGACGCCGCCGACGTAGACGAACAGCTCGGCAAGCGCGAGGAAGCCGAATCCATACAGAGCGAAGAAGCCGGCGACTGCGAGGAGGAATGCGCCGAGACCCAGTGCAAGCCGGGTGACGTCACGCGTCAGAACGACGAGCGCTCCACCGAGAAATGCCAGCGCGGTCAGCGCCCAGAACATCAGAGCGAAGCTCATCGTCGCACCTGCTCGGAGTCGCGATTGTCGGCACCGGTAGCACGTGGACCTTCTCCGGTGCGCGCCATCTCGCGCTTGTCGAAGATGGTGAGATCCCGTGTGTAGAACGAGAGTTCGTACTGGCCGGTGTGCTTGAGAGCTCCCGTGGGACACTGCTCGGCGCACAGCCCGCAGAAGCAGCACTTCGTGAGGTCGAGGTCGTAGCGCGTGACCGCTCGCTCCCCCGGGTCGTCTATGCGGTCGACCTGGATGGCGTAGTCCGGGCACGTACGAGCACAGAACGTGCAGCCTACGCAGACTTCCGAGGCACAGCGCAGGCACCGCGCGGCCTCCACGACGCCCTCCACCCCGGTCATTCCGAGCTCGACCGGGCGGAAGTCCCGGGCCCGCTCCTCGGGCTTGGCCATCGGCATCGTTATTCGGCGGCGCGCGTTCTCTACTCCGCCGAGATGTGCCTTCTCGTACTTCGGATAGAGCGGAACCGGACGGTAGACGCGGTCTTTCGCGAGGTCTTGGTCGGAAAGGAAGCGGTGGATGGATACGGCAGCCTCGTGTCCGCTGGCGATGGATGCGATGGCGGAACCTGGGCCGGTCACCACTTCCCCACAGGCGAAGACTCCTCGCGATTGGGTCGTCATCAGCGTTCCGTCGACCGGGAGAAGCCCGCGATCGGTGAGCAGTAGGTCACTGCCGCCGACGAGTTCGGAGAGGTCGGGCGACTGTCCGATCGAGAACACCACCACGTCGGCAGGAAGTTCCGTGAACTCCTCGGCGAACTGAGGAGAGAAGCGGCCTTGGGCATCGAAGACGGAGAGGCAGCTCTGCAGGCGCATGCCGACGGCCTTGCCGTCCTCGACCATCACACTGTGCGGCCCCCACGAGCAGTTCGCGATCACGCCCTCGTCGAGCGCCTCCTCGATCTCCCACGGATGCGCCGGCAGCTCGTCCATCGACTCGAGCGAGGAAAGACGGACCTCGGTAGCCCCCACGCGAAGCGCGACGCGGGCGCAGTCAACGGCAACGTTGCCGCCGCCGACTACGAGCACCTTCTTGCCTTTGACGCCTGCGTCGCCCTTCCAGTTGCCTGCACGCAGGAACTCAAGCGCGCCGACGACCCCCTCGGCGTCCGCGCCCGGAATGGGCAGGATGCGGCTCTGCTGCAGACCCGCGGCGATGAGCACGGCCTCGTACTCGCCGATGAGGTGCTCTATCGGGACGTCCTCGCCGATCCTCACGTCGGTGATCAACCGCATACCCATGGCGACAAGGTCGTCGATCTCGCCGTGAAGAACGTCTCGCGGAAGCCGGTAAGCCGGAACTCCTGAGTACAAGGCTCCGCCGGGCTTGTGGTCCTTCTCATACACATGGACTTCGTAGCCGAGGTGCATGAGGTCAAAGGCAGCCGAGAGACCGCTCGGACCGCTACCGATAACCGCCACACGCTCCGACCGGGTCACCGGCAGCTTCTTCACTCGCTCGGCGCGCAGGGGCTGGAACCCCTCGTAGGCGACGCGGTGGAGCGGGCGGATGGCGATCGGCTCGTCGTAGTAGTTACGCGTGCACGCGCTCTCACACGGGTGATGGCAGATGCGCCCGAGAACTCCGGGCATGATGTTGCGCGCCCGAACGAGTTCGTACGCCTCGGCGGGCATGTCCTCGGCCAGGTAGTAGGACTGGCCGCGTGCGTCGACGTTTGCCGGGCAGTTGCCGACACACGGCGGCAGATGCCCCTCGTCGTTCAGGCGGTCGATAGTCGCGTTGTAGTCGGGTGACGGTGCGGCGATGGGACAGATCTCGTCCTTGCCGAGAACCCCCTGCAAGCGCAGCGCCCCGCGCCACCGTGGCGAGAGCGTGAGCTTTTCGAGCGGATACCTGAGCGTCTGCGGCTTCACCCGCGACTTGCGTGCGGTAATGGCCAGGCCGGCAAGCGTGCTCTTCCACTTCTCCACGAAACCGCGGACGCCCGGCGAGAACTCGTTGGTAGCGTGCACGGCGATGCGGACGCTCGTGGGAGTCCTGTCGGGAGCGCCGTTGTGCAGTTCGGGCTTCTCGCTCACAGCGCGATCACCACCCCGACGATGACGAGCTGCACGAGCGCCATCGGTGTGAGCACCTTCCACGCGAACGACATGAGCTGATCGGGTCGCATGCGCGGAAAGGTCCACTTCACCCAGATCATCGCTGTCGCGATGAGGGCGGAAAGCACCACGAACAGCACCGCACCGGGAGCGCCAGGGAGACCCAGTCCCCCACCGAAGAACGTAGCAGCCCCGAACAGGGAGGCGAGCACG
>DATHUB010000224.1:0-5862 GCA_035462695.1 Coriobacteriia bacterium
GCTCTCAGGCCCTGAGTGCGCGAGCTGGCCCCATGCGACTCGGCCTTCACCCTCGATGCCGAGCACAGGGAAGTAGCGCGCCGAGAAGAGCGACTCGCGGGTCTGCCGGTACCAGCGCTCACAGAACAGCCGCTGAAGGTCGGCGACGAGCGGGCCCTCGAAGCGGATGTGGGTGTCGCGCCACGACTCGTAGCGCGCTCCGCCGTCGATGTACTCCTGGCCCATGTTCATGCCGCCGGTGTAGGCGATGCGGCCGTCGATGACGGCGATCTTGCGGTGATTGCGGTAGTTGAGCTTGGACCAGTGAGCGGTGTCCGACTGTACTCGGCCCCCCGCCCGCTCCAACTCCTTGAGCTGCTTCTTGCCGTAGGGCAGCGACCCGACCCAGTCGTAGTTCACGCGCACCTCGACGCCGGCGCGCGCCTTCTCGGCGAGAAGTGCGCACATCCGCCCGGTCATCTCGTCGCTCTCCCAGATGAAGTAGGCGAGATGCACGGATTCCCGTGCGGCCTCGATATCCGCAAAGAGCCGGGGAAACTTGTCGGCGCCCGCCGAGAAGATCTCAAGCCCCGTTGAAGGCAACAACCGCGTGCCGTTCTGCGTCGAGATGGCCGTCGAGATGCGGCTTGCGGACGGAGCTGCGAGGTCTAGCTCGGCGAGCGCTCGAGCCGCCCACTGATCGTATGTGGGCGCCAAGACGGCGTCTCCGAGCAGTTCCGCCTCTGCACGAATGCGGTCACGCTTGCCGATGACCCGCCAGTTGCGACCGAAGAGCAGGTAGAAGACGAGGCCTATACCGGGCAGAAGCATGAGGGCCATCGCCCACGCGAGCGTCGTCGACGGATCGCGCTCTTCGTATATGAGAATGACCACGACCACGACGGCGTTTATGTAGAGGGCCCACGTGAACAGCTGGGGGATGCCCTCGATCTGAAGGAGCCAGCTCGTGGCTTGGGGAATATCCATGCAGCAAGTGTAACCGCAGGGTCCGGCGCATGGACCCCGCCCAGCCCGTATACTGGTGACATGACATTCAAAGAACTCGGCCTTTCCGAGCAGATACTCGCGGCAGTAACCGCGCTCGGCTATGAAGAGCCCACGCCTATCCAAGCAGAGGCGGTTCCACTCGTGTTGGCGGGTCGCGACGTTGTCGCTGCGGCTCAGACCGGCACGGGCAAGACCGCGGCGTTCGCGCTGCCGCTGATGCAGCGCATCGGGATGGGAAACGGTGCCCCGCTCGCGCTCGTCGTCACGCCGACACGGGAACTGGCCGCACAGATCGAGCGGGTCGCCTCGGCCGTCGGCGAACACACGGGCCAGCGAATCGCGGCCGTCGTGGGCGGAGTCAAGTACGGGCCTCAGGTGGCCCGAGTGAAAGCGGGCGTCGAGGTTCTCGTCGCGACGCCCGGCAGGCTCATCGATCTCACAGAACGTGGTGACGTCGACTTGAGCAAGATCGAAGTCCTCGTGCTCGACGAAGCCGACCGGATGCTCGACATGGGCTTCTGGCCGAGCGTTCGGCGCATCCTGGGCTTCCTGCCGAAGCAGCGCCAGAACCTGCTCTTCTCGGCGACCTTGACCGAGGAGATCTCGCAGATCGTCGGTCGCACCATTCACGATCCCGCATACATCGAGATCGCGCGGCGCGGGACCACGGCAGACTTGGTCGAGCAGGCCGTCCTGCCGGTCGAGCAGTCGCAGAAGCCGGAACTGCTCGCGGCCCTCATTCGCCAGCGAGGCGCCGATCGCGTGCTGGTCTTCACCAAGACGAAGAGTCGCGCAGACCTGGTCAGGACGATACTGGAGAAAGACGGCTTCAACATCGGCGTCATGCACGCGGACCGGACTCAGCAGCAGCGCGACGCGGCGCTGCAGGACTTCCGTGAAGGCAAGCTCGACATCCTGGTTGCGACCGACATCATCGCTCGCGGCATCGACATCAGCGACATCGACCACGTCGTGAACTACGACGTGCCCGAGAACCCTGAAGACTACGTGCACCGGATCGGCCGTACGGCCCGCGCGGGAGCGAGCGGCTACGCTCTGACGCTGCTCGGGCCGGACGAGCTTACGCAGTTCCGGGAGATCGAGTACATGCTCGGCGAGCACGTGCCGACGCTCGATATCGAAGGCTTCCCGTACCGCGACGGGCGCATCGTGCCGTACGCCGGACGCCCGGTGAAGAAGAAGAGTCACAGCGTCTTCGGCGGGCGCGTCACGCGCCGACCGCGCCGCCGCTAGCGATTCACGCGAGTCGCGTCACTTCACGTCCCGATAGCGGTAGGCCGAGTAGGTCGCCACATGAGTGGTGTCGCCTTGGATGTACGCGCGGATGCTCCACTTGCCCGCCGACGGGAAGTAGACGCGGGCTTTGTACTTGGTGGTCTCGCTGTCCAAGTCGTAGTTCGTCGCACGGAACGTCTTCTGGTAGACGTACTTGTCGGTGGCTTCGTCATGCTTGTAGATCCGGACGTACACGTCACGGACGCCGGCCTTATGCCGAGGTCTCAGATTGCCACTCGCCGTCCAGTACACACCGTGTGTGACGGTGCTGGGCGTGTAAGGGCTTCTGAGGTAGGCACGTGGTGTGATCACCAGAGTCGGCGCGTTCTTGGGCGTGATGTAGTCCTTGGAGCCCAGATGGCGGACTCGATACTCGGTCCGCCTGCTCGGGTTGGCTGAGAACGAGTAGGTTCCGTCGTCAGCCGTGACCGTACTCTTCACGTACTCGTACTGCGTCGCACCGTAGCGTTTCGCGAACAGATAGAGACGCTCGCCCCCGACCGGGTTCGAGTTGTCCTTTCGCGTTGCCCGCCCGGTTATGGGCGTGCTGGCGTCCCACGCGCACGTGGTGGCGGCTGCGGCGCTGACCACTATCTCGGTCGACGGCGTGCCGTAGGTGAGTGAGTAGTCGCCCGCGCCTTTGTAGGCGAAGACGTCCGTGTAGACGACCGTGTCTACCAGCGCCTTGTAGCGGACGTACTCGAAGCTGGTGTCCTTGCGCTCGGAGTAGACGAGCGCCGGCCCCTCAGCGACCTTCTTCACGGTTGGCCCGAACAAAGCAAGGTCGAAGTCCGTGCCCGAATCTCCCCGCAGCTGCACCCAGAACCATCTGCCCGCCGCGATATTGGTCGAGTACACGTCGTCGTTGTCTGCGCCGTCAGCGACCCTTCCATTCACTGGCTGGGAGCTCGGAAGTGGTGTGCCGGGGATGTCATTGCTCACGTCCGGGCTCTCGGCGCGTGCGACAGGCGTGGCAACGAGCATAACCGCGGCAGCCAAGACGAGAAGACCGTTGCGCGTTCCGGTGAACATTCAGACAGACCTTTCGTTCAGCGCTCTTGCGCTGAGTGTATCGGTACCAGAGGCAGTTTCGACAAGCGTGGCCGGTGAACTCGGTGTGACGGGTCTCACGTTCTGCGTCACTGGGTCTCTAGAACGGGGGCGCCCACTCCAAGGATGACGACGGCTCTGGAGCCCTCGGCTTCGGGCGTGATGGAGACGCGAGACTGCGCTCCACCCTTTTCGAGGGTGAGCTCGGCTCCTCCACCCTCCAGGGGCCGTTCCTCAGTGACCAGCCACGAGCGTGCGACGTAGGAGCTGCGATAGAACTCGGACACCTCCGCCGGCACTGCCGGCACCAGGATCTCGTAGTCCCACGCATCCGGCCCTTGTGCGTTGGCCCGGACAACTTCTCCCTCGGGGACAGGGACCTCGAGAGGAAACCCGCTGTCGATCTCTGAGCGCTTCTGATCCGGATCCATCGCCTGGACGAGGCTGCCGGCCGAGGGCTTGCGCTGCTCGACTTCCTGCACGGGCGGGGCCGGCCGACTGCATGCCGCGACCGCCAGGCAGAGAGTCAGCGCGGCGAGCAATCGGGGGATGTGGTGCATGTGACCTCCTAATGCGGGACCTTCACCGTATGATACTTGGCGAAAGCAATTCGCTGTGCCGGAAAGGCGCCTGTGACAAACAAGCTCGACTTCGCTGAGCGGCTCCGGAGCTCTCGGCCCGAAGCTCTGCGGGCGGGACTCCCCGAGACCCTTCTGCTCAACGTCGGCCGTCGCTGCGACCTCGCCTGTTCGCACTGCCATCACCGCTGCTCCCCGTTCACCTCGGAGGCGATGACCGTTGAGGTGGCCGATGCCGCACTCGACACGGCAACAGAGTGCGGCGCCGGGCAGGTCGACATCACGGGCGGCTCTCCCGAGCTCTGGCCCCAGCTCCCCGAGTTCGTGAGGGTGGCGTCCGAACGCGCCCTGCCCCTGCGGGTGAGAACCAATCTGGTGCCTTTGGGCCGGCCGGAGGGCCGCGATCTGGTTTCGCTCTTCGCCCGAACGGGTGTCACCGTTCTCGCTTCCGTGCCGGAACCTGGCTTAAGCAGCTCCGGATTGCGCCCCGGTGCCGGTGACGAGCAGACCCGGGCACTCAGAGCACTGGCGGAAGTGGGTTACGGCGCGGACGACGGACCTGGGCTCGAGCTCGCGATCAATCCTGAGCAGGGCCTGCCGAAGCCCGAAGAAGACCTCCTGCCCGCGGTGCTCGGCTCCCTTGCTCCACTCGGCATGACCCGCGTGCGTGTCCGCTCGATCGCGAACGCTCCGCTCGGCAGGTACGGAGATCACCTTGCCGAGGAAGGGACTATCAGCGCCTACCTCCATCGTCTGGCGGACGCCTTCCAGGTGACGGCGGTCGACTGCCTCCCCTGTCGCAGCGGGATAGCCGTCGCGTGGGACGGCCGCCTCTACGACTGCGACTTCAACATAAGCGCCGGCCTGCCACTGGCCGAGGGACCCACGACCGTCTTCGAGGCGGCGCGAGATTGCTCCGGCCTGGGCGGTCGGGCCGTCGCCTTCGCCGCTCACTGCTTCGCCTGCACGATCGGCGCAGGCTCGGGTTGAAACGGCTCCGGCTCATGACCCGGTCGGGTCGCCGCCCACGCGTGATCATGCTGACCCGGTTTCCGCGCCCCGGCCAGGTGAAGACGCGCATCGCCGCCGAACTCGGCGATGACGTAGCCCTCGATCTTCACGACCGTCTCGCTCGTCACACTCTGCGCGCCCTTCTCGCGCTTCAGGCCTGCCGAGAGGCCGTCGCCGAGGTGAGGACCGACGCGTCGTTCGTCCACGCCGGCCGAGAGTGGCTCGGCAAAGGACCGACCTACCGCTACCAGGGCGAGGGATCGCTTGGGGGCAAGCTCCACCTGGCGTTCGCGGAGTCGTTCTCTCGGGGCGACGGGCATGTTGTGGTCGTCGGTTCGGACTGCCCGCGCCTGCGCGCGAGGCACCTTCGCGAGGCCCTCGCGGCTCTCGAGGCATCCGACGTCGTCTTAGGACCTGCCGTCGATGGCGGCTACTACCTGATCGGCATCCGCCACAGCGCCGCGAACACCGCCTTGAACACGCTGTTCGCCGATGTCCCGTGGGGGACGGCCGAGGTGTTCTCCCAGACTCGAAACCTCGCTGCGAACGCCGAGCTCATCGTCGCGCTCCTCGAGACTCTACCCGACGTGGACATCGCGGCCGACGTCGCCGCCGCCGAAGAAGCGCTCAGCTGCCTGACGGCCGAGAGGAGCAGCAGCGCGCGCGTGAGTGTCGTGATTCCCGCGCTGAACGAAGCGCCGCGCATTGAGGGCGCGGTTCGCTCGGCCGTGGATGGCGGGGCTGCCGAAGTCATCGTCGCCGACGGCGGCTCGAGCGACTCTACCGGAGCGACCGCCGCCGCGGCCGGGGCAAGAGTGGTCGACGCGATGAGGGGCCGCGCGCTTCAGATGAACGCCGGGGCAGCGGAGGCGTCCGGAGAGATACTGTGCTTCCTGCACGCGGACACAAGTCTGCCCCCGGGGTTCGCCAAGGCCGCGCG
>DATHUB010000225.1:0-1517 GCA_035462695.1 Coriobacteriia bacterium
TCGAGCTGTTGAGCGCAGAGGGCTTCTACTGCGACTTGTACAACAGCCAGTTTGTGGATGCGTACGAGGAGTACGACGAAGCGAGCTAGGAGTCCTCGCCGTCGGCTTTCGCGTGCTCTGCCAGGTTCTCGCGCGTCGCTACGCCTGCTTCGAACAGGCCGAGGTAGACGCGGTGAGGTCCCGGTGTCCCGTAGGGAACCAGAGCGACCCGGTCACCCGGCTTGACCGGCTGGTCGAGTCCGTAGATGACGTGGTTCACGAACATGCCCTCGATGGACTCATACGGCAGGCCGAGTTCCGCTGCCAGCCACCACCCGTCGGCACCATCGGGCACCTCGAGCTCCAGGGCTACGGGGAGTCCGCGCTCCTCTCGGAAGCGCTGCAAGCTCGCCAGAATGTGCACCTTGATGGGACTGCTCATGTCCCTAGCATACTCCCGGTTCACTGAAACGCGACTGCTGTTCCAACCGAATGGTGGGTACGTTTGAGTGACTGACACCGACGGAGGAGGCAGCAGAATGGGTCACCCAATGATGGAGAAGATGCATTGGGAGGGCGGGAACTATGGGGGCGGCGGCCCTTCGCCGATGCTCCTTCCCGCGCCGATGGCGTTCTTCGGGACGCTCGTCGCGTTCATGCTCGGAATGATGCTCGGCATGATGAGCGGCAAGAAGAGCGTGCTGATGACGAGTGCGATCCACAAGAAGGCATGGAAGGCCCGGCACCATCATCACGGCTGGGGCGAAGGACCATGCGATCAGAAGCATGGGCACCACGGTGGCTGGTGGGGCGAACATGAACGGCGTGAGACCGATCAAGGCGACCAGGGACCTCAGCCGAACCAGGCTGCCCCGGGGGCGGAGCCCGGAGAGCAGCGAAACGAGGGTGAGTAGCTCGCGACGTCAAGCCGCTAGCCATGGAACAAGAAGGCCGAGGAGGGTGAGGAAATGCCGGTCTACGTAATGCTGACGCGCCTGACCGAACAGGGCGCGGCAACCATCAAGAGCAAGCCCGAGCGGATTCTCGAGGTCGACTCGCAGCTCGGTGAAATGGGGCTCAAGGTTATGCAGCAGTATGCGGTGCTGGGCCGCTACGACTTCGTGAATATCGTCGAGGCTCCAGACAACGCCACAGTCGCAAGAATCGCCCTGGAACTCGCATCACGGGGATCGATACACATCGAGACGCTAGCTGCGATGCCGGTCGAGGACCTGATCGGCACGCTGAAGGGCTGACTCGGCCACCACAAGGCGACAAGCTCTCGGTCCGCAGACGGACGGAGTAACGAAAGGCGCCCGGCCCCTCTAGGGGGCCAGGCGCCGGTGCTCGGCTGGATCGGGCTACATGCCCTGCCATCCGGAGAAGCCAAGGTGCATGACGCCAGGGTTCATTTCGGCAGTGAAGCCGGTCATGTCTTCGGCGTGCATCGCGTGGTGCTCGCCAAAGGTCTTTCCGGCGCCGGCGGAAGCGTCAACAGCGAAGGCAGGAGCTGCCAACGCGAGGGCCAGCGTCAAAGC
>DATHUB010000226.1:0-34805 GCA_035462695.1 Coriobacteriia bacterium
CGCGCTCTTTCCCTCGGACAGCCAGGAGTGCTCGACGTACTCCAGCACCTTGGCGGGGTCCGCGTCCTCAACGGTCAGACCCTTCTTGGCGAAGACCGCGCCGTTTGGCAGGTAGCGGCTTCCCAGCTCCATCGACGGGTCGTTGAACACGCCCCAGGCGAGGAAGTTGCCGTGGCCGCCGCCGTAGCTGAGCGCGTCCGCGTAGAACGGCGCGATGGCGAGGGTGTCGGGGATCATCGTGCTGTAGACCCAGTCGCGAACGCGCTTGAAACGGAACAGCACGTCGTCGAGCTTCTCCTCGGTGGGGACCCACGAGGTACCGCCGGGGATGGAGGTCATGAAGTGCGGGAACTTGCCACCCATGACGGCGATGACGCGAGCGGCCTCTGCCTGCATCTCGAGCGCCTCAAGGTAGTGCGCCACTGCTATCAGATGCAGTTCAGCGGGCATCTCGGCAGCGTATGCAGGGTGGCCGAACCAGCCGTTGGTGAAGATAGAAAGCTGTCCACCCTCAACCAGCGTCTTCAGCTTGTCCTGGACTGCCCTGAAGTTGGCCGTCGAAGTACCGGCTGCCTCTGCCAGCGCATAGGTATCGGCGATGTTCGCCTCAAGGGCCTTGGACGGATCGACGTAGTCGAGCGCGGCGAGTGTGTAGAACCACAGGATGTGGCTGTGCAGGAACTCGGCCGCCTCGATAAGGTTGCGGACGATTCGAGCGCCGTTCGGGATTGCTACGCCGAGTGCGTCCTCTGCGGACATGGTCGACGCGTGGCCGTGAGAGATCGGGCAGACGCCGCAGATGCGCTGCGAAATGTAGAAGGCGTCGGAGGGCTGACGGCCCTGCATTACGGTCTCCATGCCTCGGAAGAGGCCACCTGAGACCCAGGCATCGGTGATGACGCCATTGTCGACCTGACACTCGACACGCAGGTGACCCTCGATTCGGGTCACTGGATCGATGACAACGTTACCAGCCACTACTTATCGCCTCCCTTCGCTGTACGCTTGCGGTCGTAGTCCTTCATATCTTCAGTTGCGGGGCCTTCGCCGATACGGCCAGCGGCTTTCATTCCGACTCCGTGAACCGCTAGGGCGCCTACGACGAGGCCGCCGGCAGCAGCACCAACCGTCGCGGGGTTCCAGTTGGTCGAACCGATGCCGACCTGGCGGAAGCGGGAGAGGAACGGAGCGTTCTGGTCGACCCAGTTGAAGTCGCCGCAGCCAATGCACGGCGAACCGGACTCGACGCACCAGCTGGACTGGTTGTTCCAGCGCACCACCGGGCAGTTCGTATAGGTCTGGGGTCCCTTGCAGCCGACGGGGTAGAGGCAGTAGCCCTTGGCCTCCTCGGCAGAACCGAACTCGTAGACGAACTCGCCGTTCTCAAAGTGACCGCGACGCGGGCAGTTGTCGTGTACGGTCTGACCGAAGATGAGCTTGGGACGGCCGAACTCGTCGAGCTTGCTGACGAACTCGGGGGTGACCTTGCCCTCCGCGTCGATGCCGCCGAGGATTACGGTGTCGATGACCATGGCCACGACCCACTCAGGGTTCACCGGGCAGGTAGGCAGGTTGACGACCGGAGTCGCGATGTTCTTCTTCGCGAAGTACTGCGACACACCGGTTGCCCACTCGTCCACGCCGGTCGGGTAGTTCTTCGCCTTCACGCTCGGCACCGAGCGAACCCACCCGCCGTCGACGGCACAGGAGCCCACCGCGATGACCGCAGCGGCCTTGGGACCCACCTCATCGAGAATCTCGAGGCTGGTCCTGCCCTCGACCCTCAGTGTGTTGCCCTCGACTCCGGTCATGACCGAACCCTCGTAAATCAGGACGAACTTGCCCTCGTTCTGCTCGGCAGTCGAACGCAGTGCCTCGTTGGCAGACTCGCCCGTCGCCATCATTATCGTCTCCATGTAGTTCATGGAGAGGATGTCGAGGACGATCGTAGCGACATCCGGATTCGTGCTCTGTGCAACTGACTCAGTGCAACCGGTACATGCACCGCCGTTGACCCACACGGCCGGGTAGAGTTTCGAGCTCGCTGCCTCTTCGACCGCGGCGGCTATCGTCGGTACCATCGTTTCGGAAAGCCCGAGCATTGCAGCTACTGACCCGCAGAACTTCAAGAAGTCGCGACGGGTGACTCCGCGGTCGGCGAGGACGTCGTAGAACGCTCGATCCTCATGCGCCATGCCATACACCTCCTTGTTTGATCCGTTCCGATTGTGCAATTGCTACGTGTCGGCCCGCTTGCACCATGGGGTGCGAGCGGTCACGGTTAGGCTCGCGGGTCCGGCAACCCTCCTCTCACACAGACTCAGGGGTGAGGGACAGAACAGTCCACACAGGTCGCACAGGCAGGCGACCGGCTAGAGACCAATGGGAAAGAGGAGGAAGAGCGGGTGGGAGAGGGGCCGGGAATTCGCGGATGACAAGGTGACCCGTGCTGCAGGCCTCCAGGCGAAGTTCCACACGACCCCCTCATCGCTCGGCGTACCGGAGACAGTCCTCTGCCGTGCGAAGGCAGGAGTATGTCCGCCGGCACGGCTCACTCCTCTGGAAACATTCTACACGTAGCGAGACGGCAGGTGTCAGGAATAGGAAGATGGGGAAGCCGCTGCTGAGGGGAGTACGGCGGCAATTGGGGAGATTCTCCCTTCGCGGGCAGGTACTCGCCCTCGGTATGCAGAAATGAACGGCATACCGGCAAATGGAGGCAATGTGGCGTACGGGTCTACTGGTGGATTGGTCGTGGATCTGCGGGGGTTTGATCCTAACCTGCGCCGAGCACTCGTATTCTCGCTCGTCGACAAGCTCGTCGACCTGGAGTGTCGAGACCAGCTCGTACTGGTGAGCGACCACGAACCAGCCGGACTGGGTTACCAGATCGACCTGCGCAGAGAGACTCGCGGACGCTTCGAGTTCTCCTACGACAGACGTTCCGATGGGGCCTGGGTAGCGCTGATCCGGCCAAAGGCCGAGCGGGCAAACTAGCCGTCGGGCCTCATTGCGCGAATCAACGTGGCCACATCCGGCAGGTCCCCGACCCAGTGAGCGACTTCTCTGAGTAGCGGATCGCGACTCGGGCCTACGTAGAAGCTGCGCATTCCCGCGTCCACCGATCCAAGGTCGAGCACCGCGTCATCACCCACCATCATGCATTCAGAGGGGCTCACGCCCAGCTCTGACGCGACTCGGCGGAAATACTCCGGCGACGGCTTGCACGCGTACGAGTTCTCGTACGAGGTGACGAAGTCGAAGTCGTCCAGGTCGAAGCCCGCCCAGCGCGCCCGCTCCTGGATTGCCGCGTGAGGGAAGATCGGGTTGGTGGCCAGGGCTACCTTGAGCCCCAGCTCTCGTGACGCCGCGACCGCGTCGGCCGCGCCATCGCGCTGACGGTGGCTGCGCTGCAGCGACGGAAACTGCTCCTCGTAGAAGGCCGCGATACTGCGCGCAGCTTCGCCGACCCCAAGGTCCAGCCCGGTCATCTCTATGAATGTGGAGTTGAAGACGTCCCTGTTCGTCTGACCGGGATGGACACCCGACATGGCCTCGGTGCCTCTGACTACTGCTGCGAGACCGATAGCAGGGTCAGCCGAGTCGAGGAGGCGAGCGACCACCGGTCCGAGGAGCGCGAAGTAGTCGCGCAGAAACGGCTCCAGATCGATGTCCAGAAGCGTCCCGTCGAGGTCGAAGAGCACAGCTTTCAGCACGCAGTCGTCCCTTCATCGGCTGTCGCAATCGTAGCATTCGGCCCGTCAGAATGACCGCCGTGCCGACTTCATGGGAGACGCTCATCGAGTCAAGCTCACCCGCCGTCTACCTGAACGTACCTTGACAGAGGGGATACCTAACGGGGTATGGTGTGAAGGGTGAAAATACCCCTAGGGGCATGCCCCAGTGATATCGAGTAGAGGGAGTGTGGCAAGCGATGCCAGTTGTTGGTGACCGCCTGGAGACCCAACTCAGAGAGATAGTCGGCGAAGACCGCATTCGCACCGATCAGCGCGAGAGGAAGATGTACTCGTTCGACATCGGCGCGATGCCGCGGCTCGTCAAGCCGTTCGTGCCAGCCGGCCTCGCCGGCGCCGTCGTGCGCCCGGCGAACGAGGCGCAGCTCATCGAAGTCGTTCGTCTCGCGCAGCGTGAGGGTTTCAAGCTCGTGCCGAGGAGCTGGGCGACGAGTGGCTACGGCGGAGTGCTCCCGCCCGAAGGCGCAGTCGTTGTGGATCTCTCTGGCTGGACTGAAGTGCTCAAGGTAGACCCAGAGGGTCTTGTCGTCCGCACGCAGGGCGGCGCAATCTGGGAGCAGATCGACCGTCACATCGCGAAGATCGGTCTTGCGCTGCGCCTTTACCCGTCGTCGTATCCGAGTTCCTCGGTTGCCGGGTGGCTTGCGCAGGGCGGCAGCGGCTTCGGATCCTACGAGTACGGGATGTTCAAGGAGAACGTCGTCTCTGCCCGTGTGGTACTTCCGAACGCCGAGGTCCGGGAGTTCTCTGGCGAGGACCTGCTGAACTACATTGCCGATGCCGAGGGCACGACCGGCTTCATTGTCGAGGTCGAGTTTCGTGTGCGTCCGCTCGAAGAAGAGGTGCACCGCCTCGTCGCCTTCGATTCGCCTGAGAGCATCGGCGCTGCCTTGACCGACATCTCGTCGCAGTCGCTGCCGATCTGGTCGATAACGTTCCTCAACCCCGAGTCGACACGGCTGAAGAAGCAGCTTCCGCATCAACACGGACATCCCTACGAGGAGGCCCACGAGCACTATCAGCCCGAGCTTCCTGAGAGTTACCTGGCCGTCATCGCCTATCCGGTATCGCGTCGCAGCGCCATCGACGCGTCACTCGGCTCCATAGCGGCCGCTCATGGCGGCTCTGAGCTGGAGCCGGAGGCGGCCGAGCACGAGTGGGAGCAGCGGTTCGCTCCAATGCGACTCAAGAGAATCGGCCCGTCGATCGTGCCGACCGAGGTCATCGTGCCGCTTGCTGAGATGCCTGCGGTGCTTGGCGAGATCGCCGACAAGATTCACCAGCCCTTCATTCTCGAGGGCATGGTGGGTAAGGGCGACAAGGTCGTCTTGCTCGGCTTCATCCCTCATGACGAGCGTTCTTTCAACTTCAACCTCGCGTTCGCGCTGTCGCTGTCGGTCATAAAGATCGCGAAGGCGCATGGCGGTGCCGCGTATTCAACGGGGCTGTACTTCCGTCGCGAGGCGTCGAGCGTGCTTGGAAACGAACGGCTTGAAGCACTGAGGTCGTTCAAGCGCTCCGTGGACCCGAAGGACATTCTCAACCCCGGCAAGGTCTATGGATCGGGCGGGGTTTTGGACTTCATCATGGGCAGCGCGGCCGCTTTCGAAGGCGTCGTGCGACCACTGGCGAACGCCGCCAAGCCCCCTGCGGGACCCGGAGATCTCAGCAAGGACGTCAACGGTATCCCCGGTGACGTGGCATTCATGGCCTACGCCTGCGCGCGGTGTGGCTACTGCGTCCCGACGTGCGAACAGTACTCTGGTCGCGGATGGGAGTCGCAGTCGCCCCGCGGCAAGTACGCCTTCATTCGCGAGGTGATGGCCGGCAAAGAGAAGTGGGACCGCAAGGCGATCGACACTATGCTCGTGTGCACGACGTGCGAAGTCTGCAACACCCGCTGCCAGCTGCAGCTCCCCATCGAGCACAACTGGATGGAGATGCGCGGGAAGCTGATCCATGAGGAACAGCGCGGGACATTCCCGCCGTTCGAGATGATGGCATCTTCGCTGCGCGGGGAGAACGACATCTGGGCCGGCAAGCGAGAGAATCGCGCCGATTGGGTGCCGGCCGATGTTGCCGAGAAGATTCCCGAGCAGTCGGACATCCTCTACTTCGCCGGATGCACCGCCAGCTACGTTGAGACAGATATCGCCGAAGCTTCCATCCGCCTTCTGCAGGATGCCGGCTACTCAGTCGGCTACATGGGCAAGGACGAGGCGTGCTGCGGTATTCCCATGAAGGTCGCTGGCAAGTGGGACCTCTTCGAGGAGATCTACGACCACAACGTCTCTGAGGCCCGCAAGCGCGGGGCGAAGACGATCGTGACCTCGTGTCCGGCGTGCGGTCTCGTCTGGAAGGAGCTCTACGCGGCGATCGCAGCCGAAAGAGGGGAGGAGTACGAGTTCGAAATCAAGCACTACTCGGAGCTCGTCGCTCCGGCTCTTGCCGACGGCCGGCTAGTACTCAACGAGAATCCTCTCGAGGGCAAGACCGTCACGTTCCATGACTCCTGTCACATGGGTCGTGCGCAGGGCAACTACGAGCCGCCTCGCGATCTGATCAAGGCGATCCCCGGGATTGACTTCGTTGAGATGGAGCACAACCGAGAAGAGGGTTTGTGCTGCGGTTCCGTACTGACGCTCGTGGGCGAGAAACCGGTGGCGCCGGTTCTCGGCGGACACAGGTTGCAGGAGGCGGTTGACGCTGGAGCGGACACCGTCGTGGCACTGTGTCCGTGCTGCCAGGTTCAGTTGCGCGACAGCAATATCAAGAACAACCTGGGCCTGAAGATCGACGACCTCTCTCGTATCGTGGCCGAGGCCGCTGGTTACACCATCCCTGAGTCGACCGAGTACTCCATGTACATGTGGGGATTCTTCGACAAGTTCATCGACCTGCTGGAGCCGGAGAAGATGGCTCAGTTCATGACGCGGATCTTCCCGCAGATGCTTGATGCGATGCCCGCTGGGATGAAGCCGATGATGCTTGGCATGAAGCACGTACCCGGCGGTCTGGCAATGATGGAGAAGATGATGCCGCTGATGTTCCCGGCCATGGCACCCGCGATTCTCAACAAGGTCATGCCCGACATGATTCGCGAGGTTGAGGATGTCATGGGCGAGATGCCGCCTGACATGGCAGAACTGATGCCCGATCTGCTGCCCAAGACGATGGACTCGCTCATGCCGACCTACTTGCCTCAGCTCATACCGCACCTCGTGCCGTTGTTCATCGACTTCCTGCGTGACTACGACGAGGCGTCAGCCAGCGCCGCATAGAAGTCTCCGACTTCCCATACTGCTTGCGCGTGAGGGCCCTTCCGGGGCCCTCACTTCGTGTTCGGCGAACCCTGTTGGAGGTCTGTGTCTAAAGTCATAGCGTGACCAGCCGATATCTGACGTATGAACACAACAGTGGGCAAAGACGGCACCCTCGCGAAACTTGCGGCAATACCGATGTTCTCGGACCTCGCTCCCGACGCGCTCGAAGTGCTCGGTGGCATGGTGCAATATCGGCGATACGCCAAGGGCGCAATCATCGTCAGGCAGAACGAGATCGGGACCTGCATGTTCCTTCTCGTCTCCGGCCGGGTGAAGATCGCGCTTGCCAGCGCGGACGGCAAGGAACTCGTGCTTAACCACGTCGAAGCGCCCGCCCATTTCGGTGAGATGGCCTTGGTCGACACGCTGCCGAGAACTGCCGACGTCATCGCAGTGAGCGACGTCGAGCTATTCTCGTTGGACGGCAAGGATCTGTCCGCGGCAATTCAGCTGCAGCCCCGGCTTGCCCTATCGCTTATTGCGACGCTCTCCAAGCGCCTACGTCAGACGATCTCTCGGCTCGAGGACATGGCCTTCCATGACGCGACACACCGGGTGATGCGTGTGGTGCTGAATGTCGCGACCGCCGGCCTTGAGACACGTGGGACTCCTGTTGTCCAAGGCATGACGCACTACGACATCGCGACCCTTGCCGGAACCTCGCGTGAGACGGCAAGCCGGGTGATTTCGATGTTGGCGCGTGAGGGTATCGTGACCACCAAGGGGCGTCGCATCTTTGTCGACCTGGAAGCTCTCACATTTCGTCTGCAGCTGAGCTAGCCGCGCCACGACTGTATAGCGCTGATGCGCCGCCTTTGGGTGGCGCTCTTCGTTTCGGGGCAGCCCTGAATTGGTAGAAACTGCCGAGAGAAGCCGGATGCTGGCCCACCGACCGATGGAGGAAGCGATGAAGGAGTTCACGCTCGAGGAACTTGCGAAGTTCAATGGGGCCGGAGGCAACCCGGCCTATGTCGCATACAAGGGCACCGTGTACGACGTCACAGAAAGCGCGATGTGGGGAGACGGCGATCACGAGGGGTTGCATAGTGCGGGTCGCGATCTCACCGATGAGCAGGCCGACGCGCCCCACGATGTTTACGTGACGGACTTCCCGGAAGTCGGACGGCTGGTCTAGCCAGCGTTAGCAGCAAGTTCGAGGCGTCTCTCCGCATGCGGTGAGACGCCTCTTCACGTCTTCTGAAGAATCACGAGGATTGCCGCGGCTCGAACGTCGCGACGCACTCCACGTGATACGTCTGGGGGAACAGATCGACCGGCGTGACAGAGGTGAGCGCGAGTCCCTGCTCCTCAAGACGCTGGGCATCGCGTGCCAGCGTAGCGGGGTCGCACGACACGTAGGCCATGGTGCGCGGATGTGACGAGCCAAGAGCGGCCAAGACAGGCTCGGCCAGTCCCGCTCGCGGAGGGTCGACCACGACGAGGTCGAAGTGCCCGAGTTCGCCGATCTCCCGCGCGGCATCGCCGCCGACCGCCTCGGCCCAGAGTTCGTTGGACTCCAGATTCCGGCGCAGGTCTCGAATCGCCGGCCCAGAAGACTCGACGGCGACGACCTCACCCGCGACCGCGGCCAAGGGAAGCGTGAACGTACCGGCGCCCGAGTACAGATCAAGGACTCGGTCGGTCCCGTCCGGCTGGAGCGCGCTGAGGACAAGCTCGACGAGCTTCTCGGCAAGCGCCGTGTTGTTCTGGAAGAATGACGGCGCCGACAGGGCATATCCGTGACCGGCGAGCCGTTCGCGCCACAGGCCCTTGCCCGAGAGCACCTCCACCTTGGTGACTTCTCGCTTGCCGGGGTCGCCCTTATGCAGGACTCGGACGAGGCTGGTGAGCGGCAACGCTTGGCCGAGAACCTTGGCAGCAGCGGCACGCGGGAACGGGCCGGGTGGTGTCCAGATCGCGACCTCAACGTCCTTGGTGTTGCGCGCCACGCGAAGGGCGATGCGGCTGATCTCGAGATCGTTCTCGCCTGAGATGTATCGGAGTGCTCCTGTGATCGCCTTTGGCGCCTTCTGGTGCTTCCTCGGCACGAGCAGGCACAGTTCGACCGGAACCACTTCCGCCGAGGCTCGCTTGTGGTAGCCGAGCGTCAGACGTGGGGCAACAGGGTCTGCGACGAGCTCGATCTTGTTGCGATAGCCGTACTCGGTCGGGGAGGGGACGGTGCTAGCCACCAGTTCCTCGGCGTTGCCTATCTTGCCAATCCGACGCAGGGCATCGACGACGGCGCTTCTCTTCGCATCCAGTTGCCCCGCATACGCAACGTGCTGCCACTGGCAGCCTCCGCACACCCCGAAGTAGGGACAGGGTGGAGTAACGCGAAGCGCGGAGGCCTCGACCACGTCGACGACCCTGCCGCGAACGAAACGATCTCGATCTTCGGTGATCTCGATCTTCACGCGGTCGCCGGGACAGCCTCCGATCACGAAGGCGGCCCGCCCGTCGGGGAGGCGGCCTACGGCGTCTCCGCCATAGGCCAAGCTATCAATTGTGATGGTCGTCACAGAACAAGCCCCTCCTGGATGTCGGCAGAATCTCATCCTACCCGAGGGAGAGTGCTTGAGCGCGGGCCGCACTCGGCCGATACCAGTAGAGGGAACGCCCTGGAACACCGCAGATCGGCGAGAGTCGTCTCGTCGAGCCGAGGAGGTCAGCTCTGTGGCTGGGAAGACGGTACTGATCGTTCACGACGATGCTCTCTTCGTCGAACAGGTGAAAGAGTCGCTCCGGGCGTGCGCACCGGCGCTGCGGGTGTCCAACGCGTTGTCAGCTCCGCGCGCGCTGGGGATGGTGGCGGCCGACACACCGGACGTCATCGTGGTCGACGCCGAGCTCATGGGGGTCGACGGATACGCGCTCACCCAGCAGCTCAAGACCGATCCAAAGACCAAAGACGTGCCCGTCATCATCGTCACTCTCTCGCCGAGCGAGTCGTCGGCCCTGAGGGCGCGGCAGGCCGGTGCGTCCGCGCACCTGTCTGCAACGGGACCCGTCGAGGCCATCGTCTCGAAGATCAGCGTTCTTGCGGGCGACGATGGTGCGCAGATCGGAGTGGCTCCGCAGCAGCCGCTCGAAGCGCGCGTGCCGCAGGTGGCTTCAATGAACGTTGCGCCGCCTCCACTCGAAGTGCCACAGGTCGCAGGTGCGCCTGCGGCGATGCCAGCGGTCTCCGCCGTTGCGACGGCAGCTCCGATTCCATCTGCGCCCCCGGCCTTCCCGAATCCAGCCCCAGCCGCGGTCTCGGCCCCGGGCAATCTCGTTGACCTCGCGAGCGCGCAGGGTGCGCCGGTCGCTGCACCCGCCCAGACCCCCGCCGCAGCATCCGGCCCGGCCGCCGCGCAGATGCCTACTGTGACCTCGCTCTCTGGCTACAGCTCATCAGCGCAGGCGCAGCCTCAGCGCCCGTCCGCGGGCTATTCGGTCCCGCTGCCGCCCTCTGAGAGCAACTTCACCAGTGACTTCGCAGGAGCCGACGGGATTCCGCACATCGACGACTTGCTGAGACTCATGTTGCAGCGCGGTGGATCCGACCTTCACATCACCGTGGGCAGCCCTCCGGGAATCCGCCAGCGCGGTGAGATCGTCCCCGTCGATGACGTCAAACCGCTGACCCCGCGCGACACGATGGAGATGATTCTCGGCCTGCTCTCAGAGGAGCAGCGCCGTCGCTTCGAGACGGAACTCGAACTCGACTTCGCTTACTCGATCCCCGGCGTTTCGCGATTCAGGGCGAACGTCTTCCAGCAGCGCAACTCGATGGGTGCCGTGTTCCGCGTAATCCCCATCCAGATACCGACGCTTGAAGACCTCGCACTGCCCAAGGTCTGCCGTTTCCTTGCCGAGCGGCCCCGAGGTCTCGTCCTTGTGACCGGACCGACCGGTTCGGGTAAGTCGACGACGCTCGCGGCGATGCTCGACCACATCAACGCGAACCGTCCGGTGCACATAATCACCCTGGAAGACCCGATCGAGTTCATGCACCGCAACAAGAAGGCCTACATCAACCAGCGTGAGGTAGGCGAGGACACACACTCGTTCGCCTCGGCACTCAAGCGGGTGCTTCGGCAGGACCCGGACGTGATCCTCGTTGGCGAGATGCGTGACCTTGAGACCATCTCGGCGGCGATCACCGCGGCCGAGACTGGGCACTTGGTGCTTGCCACCCTGCACACCACTGGCGGACCTGAGACTGTCGACCGAGTCATCGACGTATTCCCGCCGCACCAGCAGCAGCAGGTGCGTATGCAACTTTCCACAACTCTGGAAGGTGTCTTGTCTCAGACACTGCTCAGGTCGACTGACGGGCGCAGCCGGGTGATGGCGATGGAGATCATGCTCGGCATCCCCGCCATCTCGAACCTCATACGCGAGGGGAAGACTCACCAGATGGAGACCATCATTCAGGGCGGCGCTCAGCTGGGGATGCAGACACTGGACCAACACCTCAAGACTCTGCTCAATCAGGGAAAGGTCACTTTCGAAGAGGCCATCGCAAAAGCCAAGAATCCTCGCGAACTCGCTAATATGGTTGGGCGTAAGCTGTAGCACGCAGGCAAACACGCAGAGTCGTCGCGGCGGGCCTGGGAACAGGGTCCGCCGCTTCGTTTGGAGGGGAGAGTCACATGGATGTCGCGAAAGTCCGGTGGACGGGGCGCAGGCAGTTCGTCGGGACAGATGAGGCAGGGCACAGCATCGTCATGGACGCGAAGCCGGAGTACAAGGGCGAAGGCAGCGGCATGCGTCCCCTCGAAGTCGTCCTTCACGGGTTGGCCGCGTGCACGGGCATGGACGTCATCTCGATACTTGAGAAGAAGCGACAGGACGTACGCGACTTCCAGATCGTGGCGAAGGCCGAGCAGCGCACTGAGGAGTTCCCGAAGATCTACACCAAGATCGAACTCGAGTACGTGGTGACTGGCTTCGGGGTGAAGCCGGACGCCGTGAAACGGGCGATCGCCCTGTCAGAGGAGAAGTATTGCTCGGTCGGTGGAATGCTGGGTGAGCAAGTCGAGATCGTGACTTCGTATCGCGTGGCCGAGAGCCCCAGTCCGGGGTTCTCGGTGCTCGACGGCGAACTGGATGGCGCACACGAGTGAGCGACGCAGTCCTGATGCCCGTATACAACGAGGTCGCGACCGTCGGCGCTGTGCTTGATGCGGTTCGAGTCCACTTCGATGGAGAGATCATCGTGGTCGATGACGGTTCTGACGACGGTACTGCCATGGTTCTAGCCGCGCGTGACGATATCGCGGTGGTCCGGTTGGACCGGAACTGCGGCTACGGTTGCGCGCTACGAATCGGCTTCGATGTCTGCCGCGAGCTGTGCGTTCGCCGTCTCGTGACGATGGACTGCGACGGCCAGCACGAACCGGCGCACATACCCGAGTTCTTGGCTGCCCTGGATGATGGCTGGGACATCGTTTCCGGGAGCAGATACCTGCCGATGAGCGGCAGGTCAGGAGCCGCTCCGGCGGACCGACGAGAGATCAACAAGACCATCACCGAGACGGTCAACGAGACGACGGGATGGACTCTCACCGATTCATTCTGTGGCTTCAAGGCGTACAAGGTCGCGTCGCTTGGGTCCGTCGTCCTGCGAGAATCCGGCTACGCGATGCCGCTGGAGCTGTGGGCGAAGGCCTGGAAGGCGGGTTTCGAGGTCCGGGAACTGGCGGTCGAGCGGATCTACTGCGATCACGATCGAAGTTTCGGGCACGAGCTGGACGATCCGGAGCACCGTCTTGCGTACTACAGGGACGTGTGGGCCCGCGCTCTGAAGGAGGCCGATGATGAGGTCTGAGCCGCTGTTCGACGCCGTCTGTGTCGGTGCCCATCCGGATGACGTCGAAATCGGGATGGGCGCGACGGTCGCCAAGATGACCGCGGCTGGGAAGCGTATCGCCATCGTCGACCTCACCAACGGTGAGCCGACCCCACATGGCAGCATCGAGATGCGAGCGGCGGAGTCTCAACGTGCAGCCCAGATCCTCGGTGTGGAAGTGCGCAGAACGCTCTCACAACAGAATCGGTACCTGTTCGACACGGTGGAAGCGCGCACCGAGCTTGCCGAGGTGCTTCGAGAGCTGCGACCAAGGATGTTGTTCATCCCGTACCCGACCGATGCTCACCCAGATCACATCGCGGCGTCTCAGATCGCACTCGCCGCACGCTTCTACAGCAAGTTCACCAAGACGGAGATGTCCGGGGAGCCGTTCTACCCACACCGAGTCTTCCGCTACATGGCCGTCCATATGCGGATCGCGGCCGAGCCCTCATTCATCGTGGAGTGCGGACAGTACCTACCGCGGAAGCTTGAAGCACTCGCGGCCTACGAGTCGCAGTTCACGGTGAACGTCGCCAACGCGGGCATCGTCGAGAGCATGAGAGTGCATGCGGCGATGTGGGGCGGCATGGCAAACGTGGCCGCTGGCGAGCCATTCTTCTCGCTTGAGCCCGTGGCCGTCTCCTCTCCCGACGCGATCCTGTAGGAGATACCTGTGACCGTATCTATCCCCTCGGCTCCGGAGGGCCACGGCGAGCTGCTCGTCCACCCGCCTTTCGAAGAGTGGGTCGGGCGCATGGAGGGCAACCGGAACGCGTCAGCCGAATGGGAGTTCGCAGTCGGCGGGGTTCCCGCTTCTGAGCTGCGGCGGAAGGCGCGCGCAGAGACGTTGTCCGCGGCAAGCGCGTTCTCGGCGCGTCTCGGAGTCCCGGTTCGAGCGGCCGGTTCCCTGGAGCAGCCCATCGTGATGACCGGGCACCAGCCCGAGCTCTACCACCCCGGCGTGTGGGTCAAGAACTTCCTGCTCCAGAAGTTGTCGGACTCGGCCGGGGCCTCGGCGATCGACGTCGTGGTCGACTCGGACGGCTTCGATGAGGTCTCCATCGTCGCTCCGTGCTACACGCCCGAGTTGCACCGGTGCCGACAGCTCCTTGCCGCGGGCTCGACTCATTCGTGTTTCGCGTGCGCGCCTTCACCCGGGGCGCACACCATCGGGGAGTTCTGCGCGGGCGTGGAAGAACTACTTTCGACTCTTCCTGCGCCATCGGTCCGAAGCCATTTCGCGGAGTTCAGCCGAGCGCTCGAAGACGCCTCTGTCTCCGCCTGCAATCTCTCCGAACTGATAACGTTCGCGCGCCGGCGCTACGAGGCCTCCGCAGGCAATGACTACGCCGAGCTCCCCGTGTCCCGGCTTGCTCGCAGCGGCGCGTTCGCCGACTTCGTTGCAGACATCGCCCTCAATGCCGAGCGCTTCGCAGGGGCCTACAACTCAGAGCTCGATGAATACCGGGACGTCAGTCGAACTCGTTCGGCGGCGCAACCGTTCCCGAACCTTGCCATTGAGGGCGATAGGATCGAGCTACCCCTCTGGGCGCTTGCCGCCGGAACGCGAGAGACGGTATGGGCTGAACGAAGTAGCGGAGCTGTCCGGCTGATGGCGGGCGAGCGGCTGATTGCCTCTCTAGATCCTGTGCGTCCATCGGCCGCCGCTGAGGTTGTGGCTTGCTCGGCGCTGCTGATCGCGCCGAAAGCACTGCTGTTGACTCTCTACGTTCGGATGTTCTGTTGCGACCTTTTCATCCACGGTACGGGCGGCGGCCGCTACGACCAAGTGACCGACGGCGTTTGTCGGCGCTACTTCGGGGTAGAGCCGCCCGCATACGTTGTTGCCTCTCTCACTATGCACTTGCCTCTAGGTGGGGAGGAGGTGACCGACGCCGAGGTGTCCTCGGCAAGAGAGCGGCTCAACCGCCTCGATCGCAATCCGGACGAGATGCTGGACCAGATCGAGTTCGGCTCAGCGGCCGAGCGAGCACGAGCTGAAGAACTGGCCGGACAGAAGCGCCAGTTGGTCATCGACATCTCCGCTGAGGGCGCGGACAAGAAGCGGATCGGTGGCCTGATTCGGCAGGTCAACGCCGAGCTCTCGCTGATGTTGAAACCGGTCCGCCTCCGCTATGAGCAGGATTTGAGGTCGCTCGAATCACGGCGTGCGGCGGCTGACATCTTGACCGACCGCACCTATCCCTTCTGCTTCTGGGCGCCGGCTGAGATTGCCGAGACGGTGCGTTAGCGCCCATTCTGTCGACTGCGTGCCGCCAGGCAGCGCACAAGGCAAGGTTTGTGCTTGTGGGCAGTCAATTGCGGAGCACCGGCCGGGACGATATGATGCTGCGACCCGTGGCGCTCTCGCGCTCCAGCCTGCGTGAAAGGACGACCCATGTCACTGCCTGTTGTCGATCCAAACCTGTGCACGGCGTGCGGCATCTGCGTGGACGAGTGCCCGCAGAGCTGTTACGACCTTGAGGATGTAGCCACGCTCACTCGCTCTGATGATTGCAGCGAGTGCGGCATCTGTGTTGACTCTTGCCCCAACTCAGCAATCTCGATGGACTAGGTTTACGCAGACAGAACTGGAACGACCGCGAAGGCCGGGGAAACCCGGCTTTCGCACTTGTCTGAAGGAGCGTCGCGCGGGACCCGTGCGGACGCAATCTCAGCCACGCGGCCCCATCCTGTCGTTGATGTAGAGCCGGGGTTCTTTGCCTTGCAGGAGACCGACGAAGCGCCTGTGGTGCGCCGCGTAGACGACAAGTCCCATCACCAAGGCAAATGGCCAGTCGGGGGAGTCGAGAAGCAAGGCAGTCGCGGGGAGTGCGAGAGCGGCGGCGACCTGGCCCGCCATCATGTAGCGGGTGAGCGCGATCACCGCGAGTCCCACTACGACGACGGCCACGAAGTAGCGCCAGTCGTAGGCGAGTAGTGCGCCACCGCCGGTCGCCAGTCCCTTTCCCGTGCGGTGGAACCTCCGCTTCAGCAGCGCCATCCACAGGGAGTAGTTGTGTCCGATCACCGCTCCCGCGAGGGGGAGCTGGATGACAAGGTATGCGACAGCGGTGGCCCTCGAATCGAGGGGCCCAAGGGTCGCAGCGGTCGGCATGAACCACAGGGCCCCGAAGCCCGAGAGAGCTTTGGCCAGCGCAACCGGCACGAACCCCTTCATCGCATCCGCCACCATGGCAACGACGAACCACACCCAAGACCCGGTTGAGCGCCGGACGTTCATGGCACCGACATTGCCGGTTCCATGAACGGTGATGTCCTCTCCGGTCACGACTCTGACGATGATGTATGCGAACGGGATGGACCCGATGAGGTATGCGAGAGCGAACGCTCCAGCGAGCAACCCCACGGTAGAGATCGTCATATCACTCCCTTCTCGGCACGACGCACTCGATGGCGCCGGGAAGCATCTCGATCTCGTAGCGGTCCTCCAGAAGCACTTCGCCGTCGACCTGCGCCGGAACACAGCGCTCGCACTCTATGGTCGCGCTCGTATGCCGCGACATGTGCACCACCTTCATACCGGTGTGCTTACCGAGACTGACGAACGGAAGCCTCAGCAGGGCCTGGGGGAGCGTGAGCGGGTCGATCATGCACGTGTCGAAGAGCCCGTCATCAGGAACGGCGTCGGGGGTGATATGGAAGCCGCCGCCGTACGTGGGGCCCTGAGTCATCGCAATGATGAGTGTGTCGAATACGACCGGATCGGCCCCGTCGAAGCTGATGCGCATTTTGAAGCTGTCGAGGTCCTTTAACAGGACGTGCAGGAGGGCGGTCAGATAGAGCCAGAGCCCAGATCGGCCTGTGGTGACCTTGTACTCGACTGCTTTGGCGGTCACCTTCGCGTCCAGCCCCGCAGCGAAGCTGTTGTTGAAGTAGATGCCGTTGCACTTTCCGACATCGAAGCGTCTGCGCTCTCCCGTTGCCAATACAAGCGCTGCCTCGGTCAGGTCAGTCGGGGTGCCGAGAGTCCGCCGCGTGTCGTTGCCGGATCCGGTGGCGAGCAGTCCGAGGGCGGGTCTTCTGTCCACCGGGATGGTCATGAGCCCGTTCAGGACTTCGTGCACGGTCCCGTCTCCTCCCGCAGCCACAACCAGGCTGTAGTCCGCCCCTCGCTCACCCGCAATCTGGGCGGCGTGTCCCATGCACTCCGTGATAACGGTGTCGTGCGGAAGGTTGACCAGAAGTTGTTCGATCACCGGCACGAGCTTCTTGGTTTCGCCGTGCCTGGCCTCGGGGTTGATGATCAGTAACGTCGTGCCTGTCGACACGATTCCCTCCCTCACGGGGACTGCGAGCGAGGCAAGCATAGCGCAGGGCGCTGACGTTGGTCTGGCCCCAGGGGTATGGTAGAGTGCGTTCTCGCTCATGCCCTCTTAGCTCAGTGGATAGAGCGTCTGCCTCCGGAGCAGAAGGTCGCAGGTTCGAATCCTGCAGAGGGCGCCAATGAAGATGACGAGGCCGGCCCCCAAGCGGGTGCCGGCCTCGTGTTCGTACATACGGTCGTCTTGACCCGCTAGTGGCCTTCGGCCCGTTCCTTCTGGTACTTCTCAACAAGCTTCTTCTGCACGTCAACAGGTACCTGTTCGTACGAATCGATGCTGACTTTGTAGGTGCCCGTGCCGCTGCTGAGGGCTCTCAGATGCGGCGAGTAGTGAACCACCTCCGCGTACGGGGCCTGTGCCTTGATGACCTGGACGCCTGCGGCAGGTGCGTCCATCCCAAGAACGCGGCCGCGGATGGAGCTTATGTCGCCCATTACGGCACCGGCGTACGCGTCGGGGACCTCGATCTCCAGCGTTGCGATCGGCTCGAGAATGACCGGGTCGGCCTTTTCGGCAGCAGCGCGAAAACCGATGCGCGCCGCCGTGCGGAACGCCATCTCGTTGCTATCCACCGCGTGCATCGAGCCGTCGAACACGGCAACTTTCACGTCCTGTACCGGATAGCCGGCAATGGCGCCCGACACCATCGTCTCCTGAATGCCACGGTCGACTGCGATGATGTAGGGCTTGGAGATCTTGCCGCCGACGATCTCATCCTTGAACTCGTAGCCGCCGCCCGGGTTGGGCTCGAGACGCAGCCAGCAGTCGGCGAACTGTCCTGAGCCGCCCGTCTGCTTCTTGTGGCGGCCTTCAGCCTGCGCGGTCTTGCGAATTGTCTCGCGATAAGGAATGCGCAGGTCCTCGAGCTCGGCCTCCACGTGGAATCGCTCGTGCAGCCGGGAGATGACCACATCGATCGCGGTGTCGCCCATACCCACGAGTACCGTCTGATGCGTTTCCTCATCTCGGCGCAGGATCAGCGCCGGGTCTTCGTCCACGATGCTCTTCAGAGCGGTCCCGAGCTTGTCCTCGTCCGCTTTGGTCTTCGCTACGATGGCCACGGGGTACAGCGGCTCCGGTAGCGGAAGGCTTTCGAAGGCGATGTCGCCCTTTGCCGAGAGGGTGTCGTTGGTCAACACATCGCTGAGCTTCGTGAGAACGGCGATGTCGCCAGCCACCGCCGCGTCGATGTCCTCGGTCTCTTTGCCGGTCAACTTGAACACGTGAGCGATGCGCTCCTTCTTGCCCGTGCGCGAGTCGACGAGTTCGATTCCCGGCTTGAGTACGCCAGACACCACCTTGAGGTAGTTGATGCGCCCCACGTAGGGGTCGCTCATGGTCTTGAAGACGTGTGCCGAGACTTCTCCGTCTACCGAGAACGGAATCTCTTGCCCGTCGACCGAGTGCATCGGGCCGTGTGCGGTGGGCTCCGGGAAGAAGGTGACGATTTCGTCCATCAGATCCTCAACGCCCTGAAGCTTGATCGCGGAACCGACGAAGACGGGGATGACCTTGCTCTGCGCGATGGCCAGGCCCAACAGCTTCTCGAGGTCTTCCTGAGTGAGAGTCTCGCCTTCCAGGTACTTCATCATGAGATCGTCGTCGGCCTCTGCGGTCTTGTCGCACAATGCGTCCCTGGCTGCTTCGACCGCGGCTACGTACTCTGCCGGAAGGTCATCCATGTGCTCGCCGTCGTCATCGTGGTGATACGCCTTCATCCTGATGATGTCGATGACGCCGTGGAAGTCCGCCTCGCTGCCCATAGGCAGCTGAACGGCAACGACGCGGTCGCCGAACTTCGCTTTCAACGAAGCCATGGCCGCGTCAAAATCAGCGTGTTCTTTGTCGAGGCGGTTGATGAACACGGCGCGAGCGATACCCATCTCGCCGGCGATCTTCCAGAGTCGCTCGGTCTGAACCTGTGGGCCTGCAACCGCGTCCACAACGAAGAGGGCCATCTCGGCGGCCTCCATGCCGGCTATCGCATCGGCGATGAAGTCGACATAGCCGGGAGTGTCGATGACGTTGATCTTCACGCCGTCATGAACCACCGGGGCGAGCGCGAGGTTGATGGAGAACTGGCGCTTGACCTCGTCGGCTTCGTAGTCGAGTGTCGAGTGCCCGTCGTCGACCGTGCCGAGACGCTTCGTCGCGCCCGAAAGAAACAGCATCGCCTCAGCAAGAGACGTCTTGCCCGCACCGCCGTGGCCGACGAGTACGACGTTGCGGACCTTCTCAGTGCTTGATGCTCCCAAGTGCATCGCCTCCCGAATGAGAAGCGCGCCACGCCGTTGTGACGCGCCGACACGAAGCGGGGACGAAAGGAAGCCCCCGCGGGTCCTTGGCGTCAGTCTACTACTTAGGCGAGCGCGGTAAGCAGTCCTTACCAGTCTTGTCTGTGGCTGGTAGAATCCCTTGGAATGTTATCGAGCGTGGGCGCTCATGCCCGCGATTCAATCTGGAGGTCCCTGCCCGTGAGTTCGCGCACTCGCACGCTTCTCGTGGCCATGCTCGCCGTGGTCTTTGTGGCCTTCTTGGCCCTCGCAGGATGCAGCCAAGGTGACAGTACGACCGAAGAAGCGAGGACGCCACCTCCGGCGGGTGAGCAGCCGTCAGAGGAGCAGACCGAGACTCCGACGGAAGGGGACGCTTTGTACACGCCTGCGTACACGCCTACGGGCAAGGAGACGGCGGTCATCAAGACCAGCAAGGGTGATATCACGGTCGAACTATTCGGCGACGATGCACCCATCCATGTCGGCAACTTCGTGGAGCTTGCACGCAAGGGCTTCTACGACGAGACCAAGTTCCATCGGTATGTCGAGGGCTTTGTGGTTCAGGGCGGCGACCCCAACACCCGCGAGTACGATGCGGAGCAGGTGAAAGAGATGGCCGCGCGCCAAGAGCAGGGTCAGATAGAGGGCGACGAGAAGGTACTCGGTACCGGAGGACCTGATTACATGATCAAGGGCGAGTTCGACCCTGCGCAGAACCCGAACAAGCATGTCGAAGGCGCTCTTGGGATGGCCCGATCTCAGAGTCCCGATTCCGCCGGTTCGCAGTTCTATTTCGCTCTGAAGCCGCTTACCCAGCTTGATGGTCAGTACACGGTCTTCGGCGAGATCACCGACGGGCTGGACGTCATGAAGAAGCTGAGGATCGGCGACGAGATCGTTTCGGTCGAGATCCTCGGCGGCACCGGCGAATAGTGACCGTGGACCAGACCAAGTACCAGGAGGCGCAGCTCGCGTACGACGCCGGTGACTACCGGACGGCGGCGAAGAGCTTTCTGGCCTCTGCAGGACGCGGATCGGTCGGCAACGGTGCGGCCTATCACATGGCCGGCAACTCCCTCATGCGTCTGCGTCGGCATGCGGACGCGGTCACTGTGTACCGGCATGCACTGCGGGACGAAACCTACCAGAAGCGGGGATCCGTCTTCGCCAATCTGGGAGCCGCCTACGTTTCGTCCGGTGAGCTGAGCGAGGCCATCGCCGCCTACGAGTCCGCTCTCGACGAGCCCGACTACGCGACTCCGTACCGGGCATGGCAGGGCATTGCGGCCGCTCACATGGAGCGGGGACGCGCCGAGGAAGCCGCATTCGCGTACCGCAAGTCCGCCCTGGACGAGAAGAACCCTGACCCAGGCAAGTCCCTGGTGAATCTGGGACTCTGCTTCATGGCTCTCGGCAGGCCTGCCGACGCGGTGGATGCGTATCAAGCTGCGCTCGGCTTCGACAGCTACGGAGGCCGAGGGAGAGCGCTGGCGAATCTGGGCCAGGCGTACGCGGCCACCGGCGACTATGCAGAGGCCGTCAAGGCCTTCGAGAAGGCCACACAGCTCCACGGCCACCAGCTCTCCGCCGGGGCGTTGCAGGCTTACGAAACCGCGCGCGCGGCTACGGCGCCCGACCGAGAGACCGTTGAAGGCTGGGTTACCGGAGAGCTTCCGCCGGTCGGTCAGGCCGACCCCGTGGCGGCGCCCCAGTCCACCGGCTGGGGAGCAGATGAGCTGGCGGCGCTCGCGGCAGACCTTCCGGTGTCGGAGACACCACCCGCACCCGTCCCCGCCGATCCCGCTGCGCACGCCGCCGAGGCATTAGGTTTCGGCGACGAAGCAGCCGTGAGTGACTTCTTCAGCAGAACTGAAGAGGACATGAAGGTCCAAGCCCGCGAGGCGCGTCGGGCCGAGCGGGGCAGCAGCAGCGGTGGCCTCGCGAGGGCAGTCACGGTCGCGGGGATCGGCGCCGTTGTCTTCGCCGTGCTCGTCTCGGCGGCGTATTTTGGCGGCCTCGGCTGGCCGACCCAGAACTCCACCGTCAACGGCCTGTTGGTCGCCTACTCGAAAGGCGAAGGGGTCGAGCAGTACTGGGTGGCGGTGCCGAACAAGGACGTCGAGCGTGAGATGGCGAAGATCCCACCGCTGAAGGAATTCACCGTCGACGACGTTAGTCGGGGACGAGACACCTCGACCGTCGATGTCACGGTCACTCCAAGCGACGGCGCGCCGATGCACTACGTGGTCACACTGGATCGCGAGGGCGTGGGCTGGCGTGTGACGGGCGTCGACTATAACTGGCGTTCAACGGGCGGCTAGACGGCCGACCCGAGTCAAGCGAAAGGACGAGCGTTGGAGCAGAAGACCTACGTCATGATCAAGCCGGACGCGGTTGAGCGCGGCCTTGTCGGCCGCATCATCACCCGCTTTGAAGAGGTCGGACTCACGGTGGAACGCATCGAGCGGGGAGTTGTCACCCGCGAGCAGGCTGCCGCCAACTACGCTGAGCACGAGGGCAAGCCCTTCTACGAGGGACTTGTCGCCTACATCACCTCGGGTCCAGTAGTGAAGATGGTGATATCGGGCGCCGAGGCTGTGAAGGTGTGTCGCAAGCTCATGGGCGCGACGAACCCGGCCGAAGCTGCGCCGGGCACCATTCGTGGTGATTTCGGTCTTGTAATGGATGCAAACGTGATCCACGGTTCGGATTCGCCGGAGTCCGCCGAGCGAGAGATCGCGATCTTCTTCGGAAGCTAGTCACGCGCTACTCGGGGCGGTCCGCAGGGCCGCCCCGCTCGTGTCTGATCCCCGTCGGACGCGCCATGCCTGGGAGCAAGGGGACCACAAATGTTCTTCCGCGTGATGGATAAGTCACGCCTTGACGATCTCGTGCGCGGGTTGGCCAAGCAGTTCGAGGTCGTCGGGCCTGTCGCCAAAGGCGACGCTTTTGTTTTCGGCAAGATCGAGGATCCGTCGTTGCTTCGTCTCGACTACGACACCACTATCCTGCCGCCCAAGAAATACTTTGTTCCGCAGTCCGAAGAGATTCTGAACTTCCGGACAGCGGACGGCAGTGTGACTGCCGACTCGGCGGAGGTGGCATCCCGAGTGCTGCTCGGCGTGCACCCTTGCGACCTCAACGCACTCATGCTCATGGACAACATCTTCCTGGGCGAGTTCGAGGACCCTTACTACAAGTCGCGGCGCGAGAACACGCTGCTCATCGGCGTCAGCTGCGAGCCTCGGCAGGAGTGCTTCTGCAATGCCTGGAATACCGATGAGGTCCACTGGGGGTTCGACATCTTCCTCACGGATCTCGGCGACCGCTTCTTCGTTTCCGTCCGTTCCGTAAAGGGCGCAGAGCTTCTCGATCGCTACGTGACCACACGGGAGATCGAGCCGGGGGACACCGCGGACTTCCAGCGCAAGACGCGGGAGTTCAAAGACTCGTTCTCCGCGGACCTGGACACGGCTCAGATCCCACTCCTGCTCGACGCGAAGTTCGACGATCCGGTATGGGACGAACTCGGCCAGCGCTGCCTCTCATGCGGCGCATGCTCCATGGTGTGCCCGACATGCTACTGCTTCGACATCAAAGACCGCCTGACGCCCGACGGCACCCACGGTGCGCGCGTTCGCGTCTGGGACAGCTGCCAGTTCTCTGAGTTCGCGGAAGTCGCCCACGGCCACAACTTCCGAGAGAGCCGTGCGAGTCGTGTGAAGTACCGCTACTACCACAAGCAATGGGGCTACCTGTCGAAGTTCGAGAGAGTCCTGTGCGTCGGATGCGGACGGTGCCAACGAGCGTGCAAGGCGGACATCAGCCCTCGTGTAGTGATCGAGGCCCTGCAGGGGGGTGCTAGCCGATGAACGGCAACGCAGCGGAGGCATACCGCCAACTCAAGGCCAATCCGTATCGCCCCTGGCCGGCTCGCATAACGTCGATAACCGAACTTACCGAGACGGAGAAGTTGTTCGAGTTCCGCCTGATCGATGAGGACGTTCGTGAGGCGTTCAATTTCGATTCGGGACAGTTCGTCGAGCTATCGATCTTTGGAGTGGGCGAGGCACCGATCTCGATCTCATCGGCACCGTCGAAGCAGGGGTTCATCGAACTGTGCGTCCGTGAAGCGGGTGATGTGACGCGCGCGCTGCACGCGAAGCAGTGCGGCGACATCGTGGGACTGCGCGGGCCGTTCGGCCGTGGTTTCCCCTTCGAGGAGATGAAGGGGCATGACGTTCTGCTCGTCGCCGGAGGCCTCGGCATCGCGCCGTTGAAGTCCCTGATCAACCACATTCATGACGAGCGCCATGACTTCGGCAAGGTCACCATTCTCTACGGATCCAAGAACCCCGCCGAGGTTCTGTTTCGGAGCCAGTTCGACATGTGGCGTCACCGCGAGGACTTCGACTTGGTGATGACCGTGGATCAGCCCGATCCGACGTGGGACGGGGAGATCGGGTTGGTGACCAAGCTGTTCGATCGCATCGATGTCGACCCGGCCAACACCTACGGCGCCATCTGCGGGCCGCCGGTCATGTACCGCTTCGTCATCGACGAGATGCGCAAGAAGCAAATGGACGTGGACCGGATATACGTGAGCTTCGAGCGTCGCATGAAGTGCGGCATCGGGAAGTGCGGCCATTGCGGGGTCGGCCACCAGTACGCCTGCGTTGATGGGCCGGTCTTCAACTACTGGGAAGCCATGAACCTTCAGGAGGCGATCTAGATGGCGCGCGTCGTTGTGATCGGCCTCGCGAGTGATTTCGGCTGCCAGGTTCAGATGACCAACATGGAGGACGACCTGCTCGACGTTCTCGGCACGATAGACCTGTCGTATTGGCAGCTTGCGTCGAGCGGCCATATGCCGGCTTCGTACGACATCGCGGTTGTGGAGGGTGCCGTGACCACGGTCGAGCATGTGGAGCTGCTCAAGCAGCTCAGGTCCACCGCGGCCACGGTGCTCACGATTGGGGCCTGCGCGGTCACCGGAGGGATCCCGGGTCTGGCCTCAGCTGGGTCACTCGAGAAGCGCTTCGACCGGGTCTATGGCAACGGCGGCGATACTGTCGCCCCCGGCCGCATCTCTCCGCTGCCCGTGGACGAGGTCATTGAAGTCGACTACCACGTCCCGGGTTGTCCCATCCAGCCACACGAGTTCGTCGCTACGCTGCAGAGGGCGCTCATGGGCCTGTCGGACCGTCCGCCGAGAGAACCGCTGTGCGCGTCATGCAAGATGGCCGAGAACGTGTGTTTCTACGATCAGGGACGGGTCTGTCTCGGGCTCATGACCAGAAGCGGCTGCGGCGCCAAGTGCGTCTCCCTCGGCCGCCCCTGCACGGGGTGCAGAGGAATCGCCGATGACGCCAATCTTGAGGCCGCTCAAGACCTTCTCGCCAGACGCGGGATGCGAGTCGAAGACCTGACCGACGCACTTACCCTTTACAACTCGCTCTCGGAGGCTTTGTCATGACCACGTTGACCGTCGAGCACGTTGCGCGTATCGAAGGCCACGGAACGATTTCGGTGGACGTTGAAGCTGGCGTCGTCAGAGATATCCGCATGGACATTGTCGAGCCCGCTCGGCTCTTCGAGTCGATGGTGGTGGGTCGACGCTATGACGAGGCCCCGATCATCACGAGCAGGATCTGCGGCATCTGCTCTCCCAATCACGCGGTCACTACCGTCAAGGCAGTCGAGGCAGCCTTGGGAGTCGTTGTCTCTGAGCGCACGACACTATTGCGGCAGCTGATGGTCTACGGCAGCTTCCTGCAGAACCACGCGACGCACCTGTACCTCTTCGCGGCTCCGGACTACGTCGGTCTGCCGAGCGTGTTTCCCCTGGCACGGACGCACCCGGATGTCGTCGCCCGCGCGCTTCTGATCAAGAAGCTCGGAAACGAGTTGACGAGCATGGTGGGAGGGCGCTCGGTGCACCCCGTGACGGCGGTTATCGGAGGATTCACGGCCGAGCCGCCAAAGGCGGAACTCGAGGCGTTCGCCGCCCGCCTTCACGCCGCGGCCGACGCCGCGGCCGAGACAGTCGAGCTGTTCGCGGGCTTCGGTACCCCGGAATTCGAGACTTCGGGCGAGATGCTCGCCCTCACCAGCGGCGATACCTATGCCATCTACGACGGGGACGTCTGCGCCCTGGACGCCGGCTGGTGCAAGCCGGTCGAGCAGTACCGCGAGTTCATCACCGAGCAAGTAGTCGGTCACAGCAACGCAAAGCACGCGACGGTCGACGGGCGCACGTTCCTCGTCGGAGCGCTGGCGCGCCTCAACCTCTCGTGGGACCGCCTCCTTCCCACGGCGCGCGTCGTTGCCAGCCGGGCCGGCATCAGGCCGGTCAATCGCAACTCCTTCATGAACAACCTCTGTCAAGCCATCGAACTGGTCGATGCTGCCGAGAGGTGTGCACTCCTTTGCGAGCGGTTGGTTGACGAGGGCGGGAGCAGCCAGCCGGTCGGGTATGAGCTGCGCGCAGGGGTGGGGACGGCCGCTACGGAGGCACCCAGGGGCACGCTCTACCACACGGTCTCTCTAGATGCCTCCGGCGTTGTGACGGCTGGCAACGTGAGCACGCCTACCGCTCAGAACCTCGCTAATCTGGAGGCGGACATGCGCGCCTTCGCGCCCACCGTCGCGGGACTTCCTGAGGCCGAGTTCGTTCTCAGTATCGAGCAACTGGTGCGTGCCTATGATCCTTGCCTCTCTTGCGCCGTGCACTGATCTTCACCATCCCTGCGGAGTAGCACCGACTGCGAGACGGCCCGGTCTTACCCGGGCTGTCTCCTTTTGGGACAGCGGAGGGTAAGGTACCGGCAAGACCTGCATGCCACTGTCAGAGGAGAAGCCGACAGAAGGGTCAGGGCATGCCTCCGTTCACCTCCGTGTCACAGCCGCCGCGCGACCTTCTGCTGGCCGGGCAGCCATACGCGCTGACCGACGACGGTCTCCTGTCGGTGCTCGTGGGTGAGAGCGGGGTGCAGAGCGTGCGCTCGGTGCTCGGAGACGATCTGTCGCAGGGAATCTGGCGCATGTCCGCTGATGACCTCGTGTCCCTCGACGGCATCGGTCCCGCCACCGCGGCTCGGCTGCTTGCCTGTGTGGAGATCAGCAGGCGGGCGGGAATGCCCGCACACGAACGGCGTCCTACGCTCTCGACGCCGGAAGATGTCGTTGCGCTTTGCGGCCGCCAGCTTCGCGGCCTCGACAGAGAGCACTTCCTCACGTTGGCGCTGAACACCAAGAACCGTCTGCTTCGGGTGATCGAGGTCTCCGTCGGCTCGCTCAACGCCTCGATAGTGCATCCACGCGAGCTGTTTCGCGAGGCCGTACGAGTCGCAGCCGCGTCGGTGATCGTGGTCCACAATCATCCAAGCGGCGATCCGACCCCCTCGGGCGCTGACATCCAGCTGACGCGAAGAATCGTGAAGGCGGGCGACGTCCTCGGAATCGAAGTACTTGACCACGTGGTCATAGGCGATGGAGGAGCGCACGCCAGTATGCGAGACCTCGGGATGATCTGATCTAAGCGCGGGCCACGTTTCGAGGCATCACAGCCCACAGCCCTCGCTGTGATAAACTTTCACGCGTTGCACGACCGACCCTGCCGACCAGCGTCGAGGGTCGGTTTTGCGATGTAGCCGCACTTGGGCGGCGCGCTCGGAGGTTGTGCCGGGCATGGAAGGAGACTGAGCGACTTGTCGCTGATCGATATGTTCTTCAACTCCTGGGGCGGCGACATGGCTGTCGACCTCGGAACCGCAAACACTCTCGTGTCCGTACGCGGGCGGGGCATCGTTCTGATCGAGCCTTCGGTAGTTGCCGTGGAACGCGATACGAAAAGGGTCCTGGCCGTCGGCATCGACGCGAAGCGCATGCTCGGGCGCACGCCGGGAAGCATCGTTGCCATTCGACCTCTCAAGGACGGCGTAATAGCGGACTTTGAGGTCACAGAGTCGATGCTGCGCTACTTCATCAACAAGACGCGCGTGAAGCGCTTCCCGTGGCAGCCGAAGCCGCGTGTCGTCGTCTGCGTTCCCTCCGGCGTTACCGAGGTGGAGAAGCGAGCTGTATTCGAAGCCACCATGCAGGCAGGCGCGCGTCAGGCGTTCCTGATCGAGGAGCCGATGGCTGCTGCCATCGGATCCGGTCTGCCCATCCAAGAGCCCACCGGCTCGATGGTCGTCGACATCGGTGGAGGAACGACCGAGGTAGCCGTGATCTCACTCGGCGGCATCGTCTGCGCGCAGTCGATTCGTATCGCCGGCGATGAGTTCGACGAAGCGGTCATCGGGCATGTGAAGCGGGTCTACAACGTACTGATCGGGGAGCGGACTGCCGAGGAGATCAAGTTCGAGATCGGCAGCGCGTGGCCCCTGCTCGAAGAGGTCGATGTCGAGGTCCGTGGGCGTGACCTGCTTACCGGTCTCCCGCGCACCATCACGATGGAGTCCGAGGAGATTCGCGAGGCCCTCGAAGAGCCGACTGCGGCGATCGTTGCCGCGGTCAAGGGAACCCTCGAGCAGACTCCCCCTGAACTTGCCAGCGACCTTATGGAGTACGGAATCGTACTCACGGGCGGCGGAGCCCTGCTCAAGGGGCTCGATGAGCGGCTGCGGCACGAGACCGGCATGCCGGTGCACGTATCGGAGAGCGCCCTGACCAACGTCGTCGACGGATCCGCTCAAGCGCTTGAGGAGATCGATGTCCTCAAGAAGGTGCTTCAAGGCGGACGCTAACCGCCGGAGGCGGAATGCGCATCAATCAGCCTGAAACCGCGCGACCGCGTCGCGGCGTCATCATCCTATTTGTCGCGCTGTCGATCGTACTCATCACCCTTTGGTTCCGCGAGGGTGACGGCGGCGTGATTCACCGTGTGCGCGGAGGCGTTCAAACCGTCGCCGCGCCGGTGTCGGCTGCCGGCGAGTACGCGACGAGGCCGCTGCGGGGATTCTTCGTCTGGGCGGGTGACCTCGGCGTTTCCCGGAGCCAGCTCGAGGAACTGCGAAGTCAGAACACGACCCTGCGAAGCCGTGTCGCCCAACTCGAAGAGGCGCGCCTCGAGAATGTCCGGCTGAGAGAACTCGTGAAGTTGTCTCAGGCGAGCGAGCTGCAATCGATCGGCGCTCGGGTGATCGGCAGGCCCACGAACTCTTGGGAAGGCGTTATCACGATCGATCGCGGTACAGCCGACGGTGTGCGCAACGGCATGCCGGTCGTGGGGCCGCAGGGTCTGCTGGGCCAGACGATCTCCGTTACGAACGGTTCTTCTAAGGTGAGGCTCATTACCGATCAGCGAAGTGGCGTCGCCGCCCTAGTTCAGGACAGCCGAGCGACCGGTATCGTCCGCGGGTCGATCGAGGGCGGCCTCACCCTCGAATTCGTCAATCGCAGTGACCGCGTGAAGGCGGGAGATGTGGTCATCACATCCGGTCTGGGCGGAGTCTATCCCAAGGGCCTGGTTGTGGGCGAGGTCACGAAGGTGGAGCGAGATCCGAGTGCGCTCTATCAGAGGATTGAGATGACGCCCTCAGGTGACATCCAGGCGCTCGAAGAGGTGCTCGTGCTCACGGGAGTGCCCGAACAGTCCGCGCCTCAAGGAGGCGAGTGATGAACCGAGTAATACCAACCGTCGTGGCTGTACTCGTCGCAGCGGTTCTTCAGGCGGGGCTTGCGCCATATCTCGCGATCGGTGGTGTGACGCCCAACTTCCTGCTGATAGTCGCAATCACTCTCGCACTCGTGAACGGGCCCACTCAGGGTGCATCGGCCGGCTTCGCTGCGGGACTGATCTTCGATCTTCTCGGCAGCGGTCCCGTGGGGCCCATGGCTCTCGTGCTCGCCGTTACGGGGTACTTGGTAGGTCTTCTGCACGAGCAGATGTTCGCCGAGGGGTGGCTGCTGCCGCTCACTGTTCTGGCGGTTGGCGCGTTGGCTACGGAAGTGGCGTACGGACTCATTCTCGGTCTGCTTGGCGAGGGCGCCCCGTTCGTTCCAGCGTTCTTCACCACGATGCTTCCGGCGGCCGTCTACGATACGGTGCTTGCGCTGCTCGTTTATCCTTGGTTGGCTCGCTTCTTGCGTCGGGATCGGCCCATGACGACCTTTCGCCGTCTGGCGTGATCTGCCTGTTCGCGCCGTCGTCGATGCCCACTGGACCCCTGGCGAGACGACTGACTGACTGATGCCAAGCTACCGACAGACATTGAAGCCACGCTACGCCGCGCTCGGCGTTATCGTGCTGCTCGTGCTCGGGCTGCTGCTGGCGAAGCTGTGGACCATGCAGGTGCTTCAGGGCTCGGCCTTCGCCTCCCAAGCCGAACACAACCGTGTACGCGAGATCACTACGGAAGCTCCCCGCGGCAGGATCCTTGACCGTAATGGAAAGCCGCTCGTGACGAACCGCGCCACACTCGCGGTGCTGGTGCAGCCAGGGGCGGGGGAGAACGCCGAACTGATTCAGAAGCTGTCAGCGCTGCTCGACGTTCCCGTGCCGGATATCAAAGAGCGCATCGCCAGCGTGAAGGAGGCGGCACTCGCGCCCCGCGTCGTCGCCATTGACGTGCCTCTCGACAAGGTCGCCTACATCGCCGAGCACGAGAGTGAGTTCCCGGGCGTGGAGGTTCGGACCAAGGCTGTGCGTGAGTACCCGCACGGCAAGCTCGCGGCGCACGTGCTCGGCTATACCGGTGAGATATCGGAGAGCCAGATCGCCGCTCCCGAGTTCGTCGGCTATCAGCCAACCGACGAGGTGGGCAAGGCCGGAGCTGAGAACTCTTTCGAGAGTGTCCTGCAGGGAGACCGTGGTACCCGTCTCCTCGAAGTCGATGCATCGGGCCACGCCCAGCGCCTCATATCCGAGATCGAGCCCGTCGCCGGACGAGATGTCGTGCTGACAATCGACACCAAGGTCCAGAAGGTCGCCGAGCGCTCGCTCGCGCAGGCCCTCGATGACGCGCACGGCCAGAAGTTCACCAAAGCCAAAGGCGCGGCTGCCGTTGCACTCGACGTGAAGAGCGGTGAGGTGCTCGCCATGGCGAGCCTGCCGACGTATGACCCGTCTGTGTTTCTCGGCGGCGTTTCTCAGAAGACTTGGCGGTCTCTGACAACGACCTCCTCGGAGTTCCCCCTGACGAACCGAGCTATCGCGGGTCAGTATCCGGCCGCATCCACGTTCAAGGCATTCACCGGACTGGCCGGACTTCACTACGGCGTGACTACGCAGTGGGGGACCTACTACTGCGCGGGCAAGTGGACCGGCATGGGCGACCAGTGGGAGAAGTACTGCTGGAACCACGCTGGTCACGGTACGGAGTCCTTCACGGAAGGCGTTCAGGACTCCTGCGACGTGGTCTTCTACGAGATCGGCTACGACTTCTACAAGGACGGGCGGGAGCGCATTCAGAAGTTCGCCCGCAGCTTTGGGTTCGGATCGAAGACAGGACTGGATCTTCCGGGAGAGGCCGACGGCCGCATCCCCGACGCCAAATGGAAGAAGGAGTTCAACGAGAACTATCCCGAGTACCAGCAGTGGCTACCGGGCGACACGGTCAACATGGCGATCGGTCAGGGCGACATGCTCGCCACCCCACTCCAGATCGCGGCGTCGTATGGCGGCATCGCGAACGGCGGCAAGGTCATGCGGCCGCACGTACTCAAGCGAGTCCTCGGCAGCGACGGCAAGTCCGTGCTGGATCAGAAGCGGGAAGTCGCGTTCAAGCCCGATGTCTCCAATGGGGACCTCAAGATCATGGACTCCGCACTTCGCGGAGTCACCACAGTCGGTACCGCGAAGAGCGTCTTCGTCGGCTTCGATGTTCCGGTTGCCGGCAAGACGGGCACCGCGCAGGTTGCGGGCAAGGACGACTATGCATGGTTCGTTGGCTATGCCCCTGCCGACGATCCGAAGTACGTCGTTGCCGTACTGGTCGAGCAGGGTGGCCACGGCGGGTCCGTGGCGGGTCCCGCGGCTCGACAGATACTCGCGTCTCTCCTCGGCGAGAAGATCGAGCACGTGACCGCCCAGGACCAGTCAAGGTGATCGCGTGAACGAGCGATCAGCAATACTCCGGGTCATGAACCCTGCGCTTGTTGCGGCGGTCATGCTGCTCGCCGTATTTGGCAGCGTGATGGTCTCTTCCGCGGTCTCCGGCATGGACGCTGGCAGCGGCATGTTCAAGCGTCACCTGTTCGGGCTGCTCATCGGCCTTATTCCTCTGGTTGCGGCATGGGTCTTCGACTACCGCCGTCTGCAGGGTTGGGTCGGTCCGCTCCTACTACTCGATGCGCTGCTCATTCTGTCTCCGCGGATTCCGGGCCTCGGCGCAGCGGCCAAGGGCGCCACCTCGTGGCTCCAGATCGGCGGCATTCGCCTCTTCCAGCCTTCGGAGCCGGCAAAGCTCGTTACGATCCTCGTCATGGCTGCGATAATTGCCCGCTATAACGGACGCATCGAGAAGCCGAGGGATGTTGCCAAGATACTCGGCGTACTGGCCATTCCGCTCGGCCTGATACTGCTCCAACCCGACCTCGGGACGGGTCTGGTCTTCGTGGCCATCACCGCAGGCATGCTACTGATCGGCGGGCTGCAGGCGCGATGGTTCGCGATTCTTGGGCTCGCCGGGATCGTGCTCGTCTCGGGCCTGTTCTGGCTGAACGCTACTCTCGATCGAACGACGGGCGAGGACAAGCTCATCAAGAACTATCAGCTGGACCGGCTGATGGTGTTCGTCGACCCGTCAGCGGATCCGAAGGGCGCGGGCTACAACCTCGAGCAGTCCAAGATCGCCATCGGCTCGGGAGAGGTAACGGGCAAAGGCATCGGCTCAGGGACTCAGGGCAATCTGAACTTCCTTCCTGAGCGCCACACCGACTTCATCTTCAGCGTTCTCGGGGAGGAGTTGGGATTCCTCGGTGCCGCGATTCTGCTCGGGCTCTACCTGATTCTGCTCGTCACGGCGCTTGAGATATCCGCGTCGAGTCGCGATCTCTTCGGTGCCTTAATAGTCGCAGGCATCATCAGCATGTGGACTTTCCAAATATTGGAAAACGTCGGAATGACGATCGGCCTGATGCCCATCACGGGCATCCCGTTGCCCTTTATGAGCTTCGGCTCGTCGTTCATGGTCACCAACATGATGGCTACGGGTATGCTTCTGTCGGTATGGGCGCGCCGGTACGCGTAGGGGGAAACATGGGACTTCCGCTCGATATGCGAGACATGATGAGCTCCAGCTCGAAGCTTCGTGCGGAGCGTGAGAAGCCGATCCGCATCGCGGTGCTGGTTGACGCAGACGCGCCCCAGGTCGCGGTCGACGCGATGAAGGCTGCGCTGATGCCGCAGTCCGGCAACGCCTTCTTGCACGTGGAGCCGGTAGTTGCCGGCGAGGTGCTCGAGGTGGAGTCGTCGGCTGATGCCGTGATCGGGCTGACTGGCCCCGGCGCTACGCTTGCCCAGTCACTGCAGCGGTCTCGCGACCGCTCGATCCCCACTGTGGCGCTTGCCCTCGAGTCCGACCGCGATGCCGTGGCCTACCGCCTTTCGCATCCTATACTCGACACCATTGCCGAGGAAGACCCGGACGACCTGATCGAAAAGCTGGGCAGTTGGCTCGCCGAGAAGGTCCAGGGCAAGCGAGTCGCCCTGGCAGCGAACTTCGCCTTCGTGCGTCGCGCAGTCGCCGAGGAGTCCGTGAAGAGCACGGCCTTCCAAAACGGCGTGATTGGCGGAGTGGTCATACTTCCTGGCGCGGATCTCCCGTTGATGACGGCGAACCAGGCCAAGATGGTGATGCAGATCGCGGCGGCCTACGGGGAGCCGTTGGGTGCCGAGCGAGTCAAGGAGCTCGCCACGGTTATCGGTGGCGCATTCGCCTTGCGCGCGATAGCCCGGCAGTTCGTTGGCCTCGTTCCCGGTTTCGGTTGGGCCATCAAAGCCGGCATCGGATACTCAGGAACGCTCGCTGTGGGATACGCGGCAATCGAGTACTTCGAGAGCGGCGCCGATATCAAGGGACTGGCAGCCAAGCTCCGAGAGACCCGGGACAGGGCGATGAGCGCCGCTGCCCAGCGTGGGCGCCGTGGGCGCCGAGAGGTGATTCAGGCGAATGCGTGGGTTGCCGAGGAGCAGACAGTGACAGAGCCGGACATGGCACTGGCTCCTGCCGAGGCCGAAGGCGTACGCCCTGTGACGGAGTCAACCCCTCAGTGACTCGCACCCATCTGTGGTCCCGCATCGAGCCGTTGCTCGCGCACGTCGAGAGACCGGCTCGCTACATCAATCGCGAGTGGGGCGCCGTCCACGATGACGCTGACTACCGTGCGGTCCTCATCTATCCCGACGCGTACGAAGTAGGGCAGGCCAATCAGGCAATCGGTATCCTCTACGAGCGGATCAACAGCATCGAAGGGTGCTCGGCAGAGCGTACCTACGTCCCCTGGGTGGACCTCTCGGACTTGTTGCGCGAGCACGCCGTGCCCTTGTTCTCACTGGAGTCGTGTTCGCCGGTCGCCGAGTTCGACCTGATCGGTATTACGCTGCCGTACGAGCTAACCTACTCGAATATTCTCGAGGCCCTCGATCTGGCTGGCGTGCCGTTGCGCTCCAGCGAGAGGGGCGAGGGCCATCCCCTCGTCGTCGGCGGGGGCCCCTGTGTCTTCAACCCCGAGCCGGTCGCACCCTTCTTCGACGCGATACTGATCGGGGAGGGGGAGGATGCGATCGTCAAGATCGCGCAGGTGCATCGTTCCTCGCTCCGCGAGGGCGAGTCGCGAGCGGAAACCCTGTCGCGGCTCGCCGCTATCCCGGGCGTGTACGTGCCGTCCTTGTATGAACCGGACGGTGCGGAGGGACGGTGCGTTGTCCCCATCGGGGACGCTCCCGCGGTCGTCGAGAAGCGGATACTCGCGACGCTTTCCTCGCACGAGACGCCCACGTGCCCGGTCGTACCGTTCATGGACGTAGTCCACGATCGCATGACAGTCGAAGTGCTGCGCGGTTGTACGCGCGGCTGCCGCTTCGGTCAGGCGGGAATGGTCTATCGACCAGTGCGAGAGAGGACGCCCGACGAGATTGTGAAGGCAACACTCGCGGGGCTGAGCTGCACGGGCTACGACGAGGTCTCGCTCACGTCGCTTTCGACCGCGGATCACTCGGCACTGGAAGAGATCCTGCGGCGTTTGACGAGGCGGCTGGCCGGTACCGGCGTGTCAGTGTCGCTGCCGTCGCTGCGCGTGGACGCATTCTCGGTGGA
>DATHUB010000227.1:0-2240 GCA_035462695.1 Coriobacteriia bacterium
CATATTGCGAGTCCGAGCGGGATCAGCCGGAGTGGGAACGCAGGCAGCAGCAACAGCGCCAGGCCGACGAGCAGCATCAACAGGCCCCGCCGAATGAGTTGAGCGTTCGCACTGCCGAGCGCCGCGGACAGAAGGGTGCGCCGACTCCCTCGAACGGGCTTTGCGATGCTGGCCGCGTAGATCTGACCGGCGCTGACATCGCCGATCGTGCTCAGCGCCTCAGTGGGGCGCACGAATGGAAGCTGCCGGTCGCCGTACGGCTCGAAGAGCTCGAATCGGGGCTTGCTCTCTGCTAGGCCGCGGATCCACTCCTTGGGGGATATCGCGTCCTCTCGGGGGATGACCACCCGCGTCGGCACCGCCAGCCGCTCCAGTAGGCCGGCGGCATCGATCTCGGTCACTGATTCGAGCGATCGCATTGCCGGGACGACATGTCGCTCAAGGCGTTCGCTCGCAACAGCCTGCGCGCGCTCGTCGCGCGCCAGCTCCATCAAGGACTCTCGTGCGGCCAGGATCTCCGCAACCATCTCATCGCGGGCCAGCGAGGCCACGCCCGTTCCCGGGGGAATCAGCGTCGGAGAGAAGGCGACCACGCGCGACACGGCCGAGGGGCTGGTAGCCGCACACTGGAGTGCCACAACGGCCCCGAATCCGTGTCCGACAAGCTTGACCGGCTCGTCACCGAAGAGCTTCGTCAGCGTCCTGAGCACGGCCGAGGAGTGATCCTCGATGCTGTAGTGGGACGAAAGCGGCGCTGGTGACCCACCGAAGCCGAGTAGATCGAGTACCACCGCCTCGTTCTCGGACGAGAGCGCGGATGCGGCGGGTTTCCACGCCGGAGCCCCGATGTCGATCGGAGGCAGGAAGACGATGGGCGGACCGTGCCCTGCGCGATACGCAACGTGGAGGTGGTCCACCTCATCAGCCATGATCTCGTCGGCGACTCGCTCGGAGAGGTTCATGAGCATGAAGTGATCGGCGGTGAGGCCGACGATGCGCCGGATCTCCATGTCGGGCTTGAGTCGCTTCAATGCCGCGGTCTGGTCGGGCTGAACGATCGGGTCACGGACACCCAGAGCGAAGACCGTGGGCATCGAGAGCTTCGGAAGGTCGTCCACGAACGTCGCTGCACCGATCGCGTTCGTCAGGTTCTTGCCCATGATGTCCCAGTGCTCGGAGACATCGCCGGTGCGCAGGAAGGCCTTCGAGAAGTCCTCGAGCCGTCCCGACGCGAGTTCGTACACGACGCCTTCCTTGGTCTTCTGCCGAGCGATCACGCGCCAGAGCGCCTTGAAGAGGAGCTCCCGAAAGAAGGAGGGACCGAACTTCTTTCGGGCGTAGGCATCGGGTGGCAGGTAGAAGGGGGTCGAGAGCAAGAAGAGCCGACGGATCTCCTCGGCGTGCAGCGCTGCGTACCGGATGGCGATGTCGCCACCGAGTGAGTAGCCAACGAGCACGAACTTTTCGGCGATCCCGAGCTCGGCGAGGGTTGCGGCGAGGACCTCACAGTGCTCGTCGGCCGTGTACTCGATGTCGGAGGGCTTGGGCGACTCGCCGAAGCCGAGAACATCGAGCGCTATGCAGCGGTAGTGGGGGCCGATGCGGTCGATCACGGGACGCCAGTCGGTGGCGTCGGAGTTGATGCCGTGCAGCAGCACGAAGACGGGGCCTTCGCCCTCGTCGTAACGCACGTGAAGCCGCAGGGTGGCGAGATCGGTGCTGATCATGCGGCGGTTCCGTCGCTGCTATCGGGCTCCAGCATGGGCAGGGGAGCGATGATGGCGCCTCGAGCCGCAGGATCCGCGCCCGCACCGAGGGCCGCGAGGAACACCTCGGAGACTTGGTCGGCAGGTCCGACGTGAGGACCCCACGGATCGACGAAGTCGTGCCACCAACCGAGGGCCGGGTCCAGGGTCACCTCGGCTGTCATGTCCGCGCGGCCTTCATAGACGCGCGAGAAGAACTTGCGGGCGATGTCTCGTCGAATGGCGAAGTCGCCGGGGTTGGACACCAGGACGACTCTGCGCAGATGGTTGGTTGGCTCGACCTTGCCGTCGTAGAGAGACTCGGCCAGGTGAAGGAAGGGGACCATGCCGGGCAGCGGGAATCCCGGATAGACGTAGGGGCTCTCGCCCAGATTCTCCTTCTTGCGGGGATCCCACCAGAAGTAGACCTTCGGAATCAGCGGACGGAAGCGCACGAGCAGACGAACGACAGGAAGCGGGATGCCCTTCGGCGCA
>DATHUB010000228.1:0-2603 GCA_035462695.1 Coriobacteriia bacterium
GTGCGAGTCAAGCGCGCCGCGACGCTTTTCGCGGGCTTCGCCGAGGACGACACTGGCGGCGAACCGATCGCTACTGAGCGTCGCGAGTTGCTGTTTCGCTACTACGGAGTCAGCGGGATCATGATCTTCGACCTCTCTCGCTACCTCGAGAGGCGATGCGTCATCTCGATCGATCTCTTCCCTGACATCGCTCCGGCGGAGCTCCAAGCGATGGTCTCGCAACGCTGTGCGGAGCTTCACTGGCGACCCGCGGAGACTTTCTTCGCAGGCATGCTCCACGACCGGGTCGCGCGGGCAGTCTTGCGCGCCGCGGGAATCGGCTCACACACGCCGGTTGATAGGTTGCCTCAGGCCCGTCTCGTTGCACTTCTCAAGGATTTCCGGCTGAAGGTCATCGGCATGGGCGACGCCAGCCAGGCGCAGGTGACCCGAGGGGGCGCGTCGGTGGCGGAGTTCGATCCGACCACGATGGCGTCACGTCGCGTTGACGGGCTCTTCGCCGCCGGTGAGGTGCTCGACGTCGACGGCCGCTCCGGCGGCTTCAACCTGCACTGGGCCTGGGCATCGGGAATCGTGGCCGGCGAGGCCGCCGCTCGCTTGGCGGTCGTGCGCGCCGAGGAACACGACATCAGCTCGAGAGGGCCCGAGTGATAGAGATCAGGAACTTCGCCGTTCCGCTCTCGGCTGGTGGTCCCACGGCGGAGGATGCGCTTAAGCGGGCAGCAGCCAAACGCTTGGGCATCGCTGCGGGACGGATCGCCTCGCTGCGCATGCTCAAACGCTCGGTCGATGCCCGTCGCAAGAGCAACGTCCACTTCGTGGTGACGCTTGGGGTGATCCTCGATGAAGCGCTTGATGACGGCGAGGCGGCCGTCGTGCGCCGCGTCGCGGACGACGATGTGTATATCGCTGCGGCCGAGCCGCTGCCCGCCGTCGCGAGACTCGCGGCCGCCCCGCCGTTGCGTCCTGTCGTCGTGGGCACCGGCCCCGCGGGGCTCTTCGCGGCGCTCGTTCTGGCGCGGTCAGGTGCGCGGCCGCTCGTGCTCGAGCGCGGCCAAGCGGTGGGCGCACGCGTCCGTGCGGTAGACGCGTTCATCCGCCACGGCGTGCTCGACCCAGACTCGAACGTACAGTTCGGTGAGGGCGGCGCGGGAACCTTCTCCGACGGCAAGCTCACCACTAACACCCGCGATCCCCGATGCCGCAGCGTGCTGACGGCACTCGTCGGTGCGGGTGCGCCCGAGGAGATACTCTGGCAGGCGAAACCACACATTGGCACCGACCGACTTACCGGGGCCGTGAGAAGACTGCGCGAAGAGATCGAGTCGCTCGGCGGCGAAGTTCGGTTCGGAACGCGGCTTTCCGACCTCATCCTCGATTCTGACGACACTCTCCGTGGCGTTGTGACGCAGGGCGCTGGAGGACGCGAGGAGATCGCGGCAGAGGCGCTCATCCTGGCGACAGGGCACAGTGCACGCGACACGTTTGAGATGCTGCACCTGCGCCGTGCGAGTCTCGTTCAGAAGCCCTTTTCAATCGGAGTCCGTGTCGAGCACGATCAGCTCATGGTGGACCGCGCGCAGTATGGCTCCGCGGCGGGGCATCCTGCGCTCGGCGCGGCGGAGTACAAGCTCTCGTGTCACCTGTCCTCCGGTCGCGGGGTCTACACGTTCTGCATGTGCCCCGGCGGCTGGGTGGTTGCGGCGACGAGCGAGGCCGGCGGCGTCGTCACAAACGGCATGAGCAGGTTCGCCCGCGAGGGTGCAAACTCGAATGCGGCCCTTCTGGTGGGCGTCTCGCCCGGGGACTTCGACGACGACCACCCGTTGGCGGGCGTGCGCTTCCAGCGGCGCTGGGAGCACGCCGCGTTCGAACTCGGTGGAAGGGACTTCCGCGCTCCGGCCCAACTTATGGGCGACTTCTTGCAGGGTGTCGCTTCTTCAGCCGCGGGCGCGGTGCAGCCGACGTATCCCCGCGGAGTCGAGTACGTTGACCTCGCATTTTGCCTGCCGGACTTTGTCGTTTCGTCGTTGCGCGAGGCGGCACCGCTGCTTGATCGCCGCATGCGCGGATTCGCGACGGCCGACGCACTTCTCACGGGTGTGGAGACACGCTCATCTTCACCCGTGCGCGTCCTGCGTGATGACGCCCTACAGTCGAATCTGCGGGGGGTCTATCCCTGTGGGGAGGGCGCCGGCTACGCGGGCGGCATCATGTCCGCCGCGGTCGATGGCATGCGCTGCGCCGAAGCCGTTCTCGCGCGCTATCTCTGAGGGACGGCGCCAAGCGCATCTAGTCCCGATGCTCAGCCCAGCGGCGTCACGAGAGCGTATCGGAGAGTCTCACCCATTCGTCCTCGAGGTCCGAGATCTGTTGCTCGACATCCCGCAGCCGTCCTTGGCCATCAAGTAAGGCGACGTAGTCGGAGGGATCCGCTTCCTGCAACTCGGCGCGGATTGCCTCGGCTTTCCTGCCGAGTGTCTCCAGCTTGCGCTCGGCAGACGCCAGCTCCTTCTTCAGGCTGTATTCGTCCGCCCGCGACAAGACAGGTTTTTGATTCGCATCCGGTTTGTCACTCGACTCCCCGGCGGCGCTCTCCTTCA
>DATHUB010000229.1:0-29476 GCA_035462695.1 Coriobacteriia bacterium
TCGCACGTGCCGGAGGACCGTCATCGCCGTGGTCTCATCCTCGAGTTCGATCTCGTCGAGAACATCGCATTGGGTGATCACCATCGTGCTCCGTTCGCTCGTAGAGGCGTGCTCGACCGCGATGCGATGGAGGAGGTCGCCGAGAAGCGCATAGCCGACTACGACGTGCGCACGCCGACCCAGCATGTCGCCGCCGCCAATCTCTCGGGGGGGAACCAGCAGAAGCTCGTGCTCGCGCGCGAGTTGGGACGAGACCCCGGCTTCTTGGTGGCTGCTCAGCCGACGCGCGGACTCGACGTCGGCGCAATCGAGTTCGTTCATCGGCAGATCCTCGCCGAGCGCGATTCCGGAAAGGGCGTTCTGCTCGTAAGTATGGAGCTCGAGGAGGTCATGTCCCTTTCAGATCGCATCCTGGTCATGTACGAAGGGACCATCGCAGCCGAGTTCACAGCGGGCGATGTCACGGAGGAGCAACTCGGCTACTACATGACGGGCGGCAAGGGCACTCAGGAAGATATGCATCCGGTCAGCACCAGCCGATCGGGAGGCCCGAATGTCTGACGCCGACAAGCGCGCGACGAAGGCGGACCCCGGATCGCCACAGCCGGGGCAAGCGGACAGTCCCGAGAAGCGGTTCGCGCTCGAGCAAGAGCGCAGGCAGCGGGCGATCCGCATCGCGACGCCCTTCATATCCGTAGGCATCGCCATTGTCGTCGGATCGATCATCATGCTCATGGCCGGCAAAGACCCGATTGCCGGCTACTCCGCCATGTTCTCTGGCGCTTTCGGGGGGCCACGGCAGATAGGGGAGACGCTGCTGCGAGCGACCCCTTTGATCTTCACCGGTCTTGCGGTCGCCTATGGTTTCCGCGCAGGACTCTTCAATATCGGCGCTGAGGGCCAGCTATTCCTGGGTGGTCTTGCGGCTGCATTCGTCGGCCTGAAGGTCGCCGGGCTTCCGTGGATCGTCTCCGCGCCGCTGGTGATCATCTCTGCGGCCGCAGCTGGCGCGGCCTGGGCGTTCGGTCCCGCGATCATGAAGGCCAAACTCGGTGCACACGAAGTCATAACGACAATGATGTTCTCCTTCATAGGCCGTTACCTGGTCTCGTGGCTTGTTACCGGACCTCTGAAATCACCCGGTCTGATTCCACAAACGGTGCAACTGCCGCCAGAGTCCCGCCTGCCTCGCGTCTCGGACGTGTTTCCGTTCGTTGGGGCGAACCGGGCTCACATCGGCATCATTCTCGGCATCGTGGCTGCCATCTTCATCTGGTGGGTTCTCAAGTACACGGTGATGGGTTACGAGGCGAGAGCCGTCGGGTTCAACCCCTGGGCTTCGGAGAACGGCGGGATCTCGGTTTCTTCCACGATCGTGAAGTCTCTGTGCATCTCAGGAGCTCTTGCGGGCCTCGCGGGCGCGGTGGAAGTCATGGGAGTCCACTGGCGCCTCTTCGACCAGTTCTCTTCAGGCTTCGGCTTCACGGGCATAGCCGTCGCTCTCCTTGCCAAGAACAACCCGATAGGTGTCATCGCCGCGGCACTTCTATTCGGTGCGCTCTCCGCAGGGGCCGGCACGATGCAGCTTGAAGCGGGAATCTCGCAAAAGGTCGTCTTCATCCTTCAGGGGCTCATCATCTTCCTAGTGGGTGCCGAGACGATCGTGACTTGGGCGATATCGAAGATGAGCAGGAGGGGGGCCGCCGATGCTGTCTGAGATCATCACACCCGAGCTATTCGCATCGGCCGTACGTTTGGCAACGCCCATCGCGCTCGCGGCCATCGGCGCATCAATCTGTGAGCGATCGGGAATCGTGAACATCGCGATGGAAGGACTCATGCTCGTCGCCGCGTTCTTTGGCGTCATAACGACTCTGTTCACGGGGAGCACGTGGTTGGGCGTGCTCGGTGCCGTTGCAGGCTCGCTCGTGTTTGCCGCGCTCCACGCTTGGTCGTCAATCAACCTCCGCTCCGATCAGGTCATCTCAGGCACCGCGATCAACATACTGGCACTCGGGGTCACGGGATTCCTTATGGAGACCATCTTCGGTCACCCGGGAACAACGGATTCCGTCGACCGTCTCGACCCGGTATTCAACTTCCCGGTGGGCGGAGAAGGCCCTCTGGCCACGATCTGGCTGTGGATAGACACGGTATTCCTCAGCTACACCCCGATCGTCTATTTGGGCATCTTCTTCGCGATATTCCTGACGTGGGCTCTCTATCGCACCCGCTGGGGCCTGCGGCTGAGAGCTCTGGGTGAGCATCCACGCGCCGCGGACACGGTAGGCGTGAGCGTCCTCCGAGGGCGATGGGTGGCCGTCCTGATTTCGGGGCTGATGGCCGGACTTGCCGGTGCGAATCTGACCCTTGAACAGGTGGGCTCGTTCACTGAGAACATGACGAACGGACGGGGCTTCATCGCGTTGGCCGCCAACATCTTCGGCAGATGGATTCCAGGAGGCGCCTATCTGGCCTCGCTGCTGTTCGGTTTTGCCGACGCTCTGCAGCTCAAGCTGCAGCTGTTCTCAGACGTGATCAACATCCCGCCGCAGTTCTTCCTCATGCTGCCCTATGTACTTACCGTACTTGTCTTGGCGGGGGTCGTCGGCCGGGCGCTGGCGCCAGCGGCACTCGGCAAGCCTTACAAAGTCAAAGGCTAGTGGGCGGCGTGCGGGAGTCGAGACTGCTAAGCGCGGCGGGCTGGTCACTCACGTGGGCGGTGGGTGTGGCCATAGGCGTCGGACTGGGCGCATACCTGTCGGTGCAGGGAAGCGCTGCTGCCCCTGGATCTGCAGCCCTCGACCTCACCGAAGTCCTGCTGTTACCGGCGCTCGCTGGTGCCGCTGCCTTCGCTCTGATTCTGGGCGCTCGGCTCGTCGTCATCGGGATTGCCCGTCATCGCGCGTCTCACTAGATAGGCGGAAGGAGCGGCTGCGATCGCCACGGCGAAGACGATGAGATCGGCGCGGTCTACTCGGAAGTCCCCCGCCCGTAGAACGATGGAGCGGAGAAGGTAGGCGGCGCCCGCAGTCGCGAGCACCGCCCAAAGTGGCAGTCGGAAACGGGGCCGCAGAATCACGCGTCGTCGCCGTCCTGCTCGTCATCGATCGCCGAGTTCTCGCGAGTTGTTGCTCTGCGTCTCCGAATGAGCATGACTACCGCCCATACGAGGGCGCCGGCAAGTGCGATGGGGGCGAGAGCGATCGCGCCTGTAATGAGCGTCGTGAGTACGGCGACCGCACCCTGCACTCCACGGGTCACAGCGTCTCGGAAACCCCAGTCGTCGTCGCCAGGGCCTACGATCGGCCCCGGCTCAGTCAGGGTCACCGCCAATGTTGCGCGGGCGGACTGCCGATCGAGGTAGTCGATCTGGGCTTGCATCGCCTCGATCTCGCCGCGTACGCGAGCGAGTTCGCGTTCGACGTCGAGTAGATCCGACACCTTGTCGGTGCGGCCGAAGAAGCTGCGAAGCCGAGCCTCCTCGGCTTTCAAGTTCTTCATACGTGCGGACAGGTCAACGTACTGCTCCGTCACGTCGTTCGCCGAGCTGGTCTGAGCGGTGACAGTCCCGAGCTTGGCCATCTCCCGCTGAAGCAGCTCGAGTTTCTCGGCAGCCACGCGAAGCGTCACGTATGCCGTGGCCGGGCCGGAGTAGCCGGTCGAGGAATCACCCTGAAGCGGTCGGACGTCCGGGTTCCCCGATTGAATGGTGAGGTCGCTGATCTCCGCATCGAACTGTCGGGCTACCGCGCGAACGGAAGTCACCGACTCGTCTACGTCGTCAACGCGTACGTCGATTGACCCGGTGCGAATGATCTTGGAGTCCGAAGGCGTCGAGCCCTGTTCAGCAGCGGCAGCATCCGATGCCTTCACTTCGTCGGACGAAGGTGCTCCGAGTTCGACCGTGCTTCGTTCTGCGTCTGGCGCACCGGAATAGCTGCTCGATACTGACCCAACACCGTCGCCGCCGGGTGCCGACGGATTGAGTATGGTCCCGAGAGCAAAGACAAGCCCCAGGACCACCAATCCCAGTGCAACCAGCAATAGCCTGCGCCCGAGCTTGCCCGAGATGAACACCGCCGCCTCCACTCTTTGACGTGCGCCAAACAAAAGACGCCCTGGCCTGGTGCCGAGGGCGTCATTCGATCAGACAGGGAAGATGCCTAGAGCTCCGGGACGTCTCCCTCGTGCTTCTTGAGCACCGATGCCGCATAGGCGCCAAGACCGACACCAACAGCGACAACGACGAAGAAAGCGAGAATGAGCACGTACACGACTGCTGCGGCCCAGTTATCCGTCATGCGGACGTTCACCTCCGGTCGGTGGGTTGCGTACAGATTCTAACCCGTTCCCAACCGTCAGAGCAACGCACAGCACGCGGCGGTCTCACCCTGTCAAATCGTGTCCCCGACCCACACACCTCTCTGACGTAGGAAATCCGGTGGGGGTTCATCTCATTTTCCGAGGTCACCGTGCCTGCGTGAATGTCTTGCCGTGGGACGCAGCGGAGCAGAGTGTCATGAAATCCCATCAGGGTGTTGCATCGTGGGATGAAGTGTCATAAAGTGCATTAGCGAGGGATGGGGTTTTCCGCACGGGGGCCTCTTCGGAATTCGAGAGGGAAGGGTCGTGACCGATGTTTCTCGGCGATCACCAGCACACGCTGGACGCCAAGGGGCGCGTGTCGCTGCCTGCCAAGTTCAGGGCTGAGATGACCGGCAAGCTGGTCGTCGCCAAAGGACTGGACAACTGCCTCTACGTGTACCCCGCTGACGAGTACACCCGGTTCGTCTCGGAGCTCGTCTCTCGCGAAGATTTCGACCCTCGAGTTCGGCAGGTCCGCCGCTTCTTCACGACGGGCGCGGTCGAAACCGAGCTTGACTCCGCAGGCCGTGTCTCACTTCCAGCCCACCTGCGTGAGTACGGTCGGCTTGTGAAGGAAGTGGCGGTGACCGGTAACGGCAACCGCATCGAGATCTGGGACGCGGATGCATGGGCTGAGTACAACGGCGGAACTGCGACCAACATCGAACACCTCGCCCAGGAGCTGGCTGACGCCGGGCTCCTATAGGGATTGAAAATGGAATACCGGCACACCCCAGTTTTGCTGGCCGAGGTCACGCAGCACTTATCGTTGCACCCCGGATCGATCGTTGTCGATTGCACCTTAGGCGGGGCAGGACACGCGAAAAGACTTGCAGACCTCATCGCTCCCACCGGAATCCTGGTGGGCATCGACCAAGATGAAACAGCACTTGAAGCAGCAGCAGTCACACTACGCCTCGGCCAGCAAACCCCTGTGAAGACGATTCTGCTGAAGGGCAACTTCGGCGACCTCGATGGACTCTTGTCCGAGGCGAACGTGCCCTACGCGGATGGGATCCTGATGGATCTCGGAGTGTCGTCTCCGCAGATAGACGTGGTCGAACGGGGCTTCTCTTTCAAGGAGGACGCCCCGCTGGACATGCGGATGGACCCGGGTCATCAGACCCTTACCGCAGCAGAGGTCATCGCAACATACAACGAAGCAGACCTCGCCCGGATCTTCCGCGAGTACGGCGAAGAACGGTGGGCCACGCGCATCGCAGCTTTCATCGTAGCCGCGCGTGACCGCCGTCCGATCGCTACCACCGCCGACATGGTGGACATCATCAAGGCCGCGATTCCCGCTTCCGCGCGTCGGAGCGGGGGACACCCTGCCAAGCGCACGTTCCAGGCGCTCCGCATCGAGGTCAACGACGAGCTTGGGATGCTCGAGCGCGGACTCCAGGCGGCAGTGCGTTGGCTAGCACCGGCAGGTCGCGTTGCGGTCATCAGCTATCACTCGCTGGAAGACCGGATCGTGAAGCACGTGTTCTCGGAGCACGCAAAGGGGTGTGACTGTCCGCCAGACCTCCCGGTCTGCACGTGCGACAGGACGCCGGTACTCCGAATCCTCACGCGGAGGGCAATCGTCCCCACCGCCGAGGAGATTGAGCGTAATCCACGCGCTCGCAGCGCGAAGCTGCGGGTGGCAGAGAAGATCTAACAGGGGCGCGTCTAGGCGCGAGAGGAGGGGCGAAATGGGGCTTCCGGCACGTCGGCACGACACTGAGCACCGGTCGAAGAAGACGCATCTGAGAGTCGTCCGCACCTCGGCTCGCACCCGCAAAGTCTCGGCACAGCAACAAGTACTCGCCGCTCGCCGCAACTTCAGACTCTTCGCGACCCTGATGTCCGTGGTCGCAGTGCTGGGCCTCTCCCGAGTCTGGCTGTCGGTCGAGGCCACACAGGCTTCCCTGGAGGCTGCCCGCCTTCGCTCCGAACTGCGCAGCGAGCGCTACCGTGGGGACATGCTCGAGGTCCGACAGAGCGCCCTCGGCTCTCCTTCTCGCATCCGCGCAATCGCCGGAAAGGCGATGGACATGGCGCCGGCGCAAAGCATCACCTATATGGACCTCGCGCCCAAGAAGAAGAACCACAAGACCGCAGAAGTTGCCACCTCCTCAACTTCCAGCCTGCGTCGTACACTGGCCAGCGTCATGGACCTGACCGCCGGCGAGGCGCAGGTCCTTCTTGTCGGCGATGTCGGACTCGCGTCTACTCAGTGAGCCGCGAAAGGGAAGGGGAGGGCGCGTGAGTCGACCGTCCCGTCCCCAAGGCAGTGGCCGACATGCATTCCTCCTCGGACTGTTCGTCCTTTGCTTCGTGGCTGTGGCCTGCCGTCTGGTGTGGATACAGACCGTGCGAGCCTCGACGTACGCGGAGCGTGCGTTCAACCAACGACTGAAAGACATCGAGCTGCCGCCCAGACGCGGCACGATCTACGACCGTGAGGGTGAGCCGCTGGCGGTGAGCGTCGAGGCGCGCACGATCTTCGTCTCACCGAATCGCATCGCCGACAAGGAGGGTGTCGCCAGAGCACTGGCCGATACTCTCGGTGGCAGCGTCCGCACCTACCGCAAGAAGCTCGCGAAGAAGAGCGGGTTCGAGTACGTGGCGCGGAAGGTCGACTTGGATCGCGCCACGGCCCTGGAGAAGCTCGATTTGGAGGGCGTCGGCTTTCTGGACGACTACCGCCGCCTCTATCCTTCGGGAGAACTCGCTTGTCAGATACTTGGGTTCGTGGGAGTCGACGATGAGGGCCTGGAGGGAATCGAGCGCGAATACAACGACACGCTCGGAGGTGTTCCCGGAGTCATCCTGGGCGAACGTGATCCCCAAGGCAGGCCGATCCCCGGCGGTATCCAGAAGGAAATCGACGCTACTCACGGGCACGACGTGGTGCTGACTATCGATAAGGACATTCAGTACGAAACCCAGGTGCAGTTGGCCGCCGCCGTCAAGAAGTGGAAGGCCAAGAGCGGTTCTGTGGTCATCATGAACCCGAAGACCGGTGAGATATACGCCATGGCGTCGACGCCGGGGTTCAACCCGAACACCTACGGCAAGGCCAAGGCCTCCGCAGTGCGGAACAAGCCGCTCAGCGATGCCTACGAGCCGGGGTCCACCCTGAAATGTCTGACCGCCTCGGCGGTGGTCGATCGCGGCTACTACACGCCGAAGTCGAAGTTCACGCTGCCGCCGACACTCAATGTTGGTGGCCGCACCATTCACGAAGCGCATGGACGAGGGACGGTCCGCTGGTCACTCACGGAGATAGTCACGCACTCGAGCAACGTGGGAACCGTCAAGCTCGGGTTGAAGCTCGGAATCGACGGACTCTACGACTCCTTCTCGAGGTTCGGCCTGACCGAGAAGACGGGAGTCGACTTCCCGGGCGAGGCGATCGGATGGCTTCCGAAGCCAGACCAGTGGTCCGCCTCGTCGATAGGCAACATCCCGTTCGGACAAGGCGTCTCGGTGACTCCTCTTCAGCTTTCGCGCGCGGTTGCCGGAATCGCCAACCAAGGCGTCATGCCGACGCCGCATTTCCTGCTAGACGTGCCGAACGAGGACTCGGAGCCTAAGGGCTGGCCGAGAAAGAGGGCCATCTCGGAGAAGGCGGCTGCCCAGGTGACCGGAATGTTGACGGCGGTCGTGACTGAGGGCACTGGTGGCGAGGCTGCGGTACCTGGCTACACCGTGGCCGGAAAGACGGGCACCGCGCAGAAGGCGCTCTCGGGCGGACGTGGCTATTCGGGCGGCAAGTACGTCGGTTCCTTCATCGGCTTCTTGCCTGCCGAGGACCCCGAGGTGCTGGTGTGCGTGACCATGGACGAGCCGGCGAACTCCATCTACGGCGGAACCGTGGCGGCGCCCACCTTCGCACGACTTGCGCAGTTCACGGTCGAGCACCTGAAGGTGCCTCCCTCCTCCTCAGACGGCAAGTCATCAAAGTCCAAAGCCAAGAACTCCAACGACGCAGGTGTCGGTACGGTATCCGACGACCAGCCGAGAGACTGACGATGCTAGAATCGCCGACTGATGCAGGGGAGCGAGTGACACGGACTATCAAACAGCTGCTCGGCGACATGGCGACTTCTTCAGTCGTCGATGATGTTGCTGTGACGGGCGTTGCCTACCGCTCCAACAAGGTGAGCGATGGCGACGCCTTCTTCTGCATTCCCGGCTTCGCGCATGACGGACACGACTTCGCTCAGCACGCAGTGGATCGAGGGGCTGTCGCGCTCGTTGTGGAACGGCCGTTGCCGATAGACGCGCCACAGTTCACTGTCGCTGATTCCCGTGTGGCTCTTGCTGAGGCGGCTGCGCGCTTCTATGGCTCACCCAGCAATCGCATGGACGTGATCGGCGTGACGGGGACGAACGGCAAGACAACTACCGTCTACCTGATCGACAGCATCATGCGAGAGGCGCACAGGACGACGGGCCTCATCGGCACTGTCGAGACGCGAATCGCTGACGAAAGGCTCGGGTCCTCTCGGACGACACCCGAGTCCGCCGACCTGCAGGCACTACTTGCCGATATGGCTGCGCTAGGAGTCTCCTCGTGTGCCATGGAGGTGTCGAGTCACGCGATCGACCTGCACCGCGTCGACGCCGTGAGGTTCGCTGCGGTCGCGTTCACGAACCTCACTCAAGACCATCTCGACTTCCATCACACCCTGGAGGAGTACTTCTCGGTGAAGAGGCGGCTGTTAACCGAGTTCGACGTGGGCGCACGAATCGTGAACGTCGACGACCCATTTGGCATAGGCATCGCCGCTGAGATATCCGACGCGGTTACCGTGGGCCGCTCGTCCACAGCGCAGATTCGGGCGCTCAACGAGCGACCGGATGCGCGAGGGACCTCGTTCACGCTCGCGAGTCCCGTCGGTGAGGCCGAGGTCAGGCTGCCGCTTGCGGGTGCCTACAACGTGAGCAACGCCTTGGTTGCGGCAGGTTGTACGCTGTCGGTCGGTGTCACCCTCGCCGAGGTCGTGCGCGGTCTTGAACATGCTCCGCAGGTTCCTGGCCGCATGGAGCGCGTCGACTGCGGACAGCCCTTTGCCGTCATGGTCGACTACGCGCACACGCCAGATTCGCTGGAGAAGGCCATCTTGGCCATGAAGGACGTGACCCAGGGACGCGTGATCGTGGTGTTCGGTTGTGGCGGAGACCGCGATCCCGACAAGCGTCCGATGATGGGAATGGCCGCATCTGCTCACGCCGACCATGTCGTCCTCACGAGTGACAATCCGCGGAGCGAAGACCCCGTGGGAATCATCCTGCAGATCGAGGACGGAGTCCGTGAGGGTTCCGCCACGTACGAGGTTGTAGTAGACCGTCGAGGGGCGATTTCGACCGCGATTGCCCGAGCAGTTCCCGGAGACGCGGTGCTGATCGCCGGGAAGGGACATGAGGACTATCAGATATTCGTGGACCGAACGATCCATTTCGATGATCGCGAAGTCGCAAGAGAGGCACTCGAATGCTGACCGCCACAGCCGCCACCATTGTCGGGATCACCGGCGGTGAAATACTCGTTGGTTCAGAAGATGTGATCGGCAATGACATCGTCATCGACTCTCGAGAGGCGACTCCGGGCTGCATCTTCGTCGCCCTCCCGGGCGAGCAGGCTGATGGGCACGACTTCCTTCAGTCGGCATTAGAGGGCGGAGCGCGCGTTCTCCTGGTTACCAGGCCACTGGAGGAGATTGTCTCGATCGCAGAAGAGACTGAGCGCCGAGGAACCGTCCTCATACACGTCGACGACGCGCTGTGTGCGATACAGGACCTCGCGCTTTGGCATCGGAACCGGCTGCACGCGACGGTTATCGGCATAACCGGGTCCACCGGAAAGACGACAAGCAAGGACTTCATCACAGCGGTGCTCCGGACATCACTGCGAGTAGTGTCGACGACCGGAAACAGGAACAACGAGCTGGGTATGCCGCTTACGCTTCTGTCGGCAGGCAGCGAATCCGACGTCGTCGTACTCGAGATGGGCATGCGCGGGCTGGGTCAGATCGCGCGCTTGGCCGAGATTGCCCGGCCGGACGTGGGGCTGGTGACCAACGTCGGGACGAGCCACCTCGAGATTCTCGGCACGCAGGACGCCGTGGCCTCGGCGAAGGGTGAGCTTGTGCGATCGGTGCCTGCAGAGGGCGCTGTCTTCCTGAACGGCGACGACGCGTACTCGGATGCGCTCGCGATGGATTCGGCCGCTCCCGTCACGACGTACGGTCTTGACGAGAGATGCAAGGTTCGGGCTGTCGACGTACAGCTCGACGAGTTGAGCCGGGCGTGCTTCAAGCTGGTCTCGCCTGAAGGCTCAGCCGCTGTGTCACTTCCCGTCCCAGGCCGACACAACGTCTACAACGCGCTGGCCGCAGCGGCAGTGGGGCTGCATGTTGGCGTGCCCCTTGACCGGATCGTGGCGGGCCTGAGTCAAGCGCGCATCACGTCGATGCGCATGGAGACGTTCACGACCGCGGGCGGAATCACGGTAGTGAACGACTCCTACAACGCAAATCCCTCGTCGATGCGCGCCGCAATCGAGACACTCGCCACGATGCAGTCGACCGGACGCCGTATCGCGGTTCTCGGCGACATGGCTGAACTGGGATCGCTTTCTGAACTGGCTCACTTCGAACTCGGTGAGTCGTTCTCCGAGCTGCCGATCCAGGTTCTTGTTACCGTCGGTCCGAGGGCCAAACGAATCGGAGATGGGGCGATAGCGGCCGGTCTCGAGCGGGATGACGTCTACATTTGCGACACCGCTGATGAAGCGAGCGAAGTGCTCGATGACCTACTCGAGTCGGGCGACATCATCCTCGTGAAGGCGTCGCGAGTGATGGGCCTCGAGCGGGTAGTGGAAGGAATCGTGACTCCTCGTGCTGGCTAGGCTCGCACAGTATCCGACCGTTCAGGTCTTCATGGCGATGACGTTGGCGCTGGTGACCGCTGCCGCGCTGTTTCCCCTCTGGGTGCGCTTGCTACGTGTTCGCAACATCGGTCAGCAGGTGCGCGCTGACGGTCCTCAGGGTCACCTGATCAAGCAGGGCACTCCCACGATGGGTGGTGTCCTCATTCTGCTGGTAGTGACGGCGACGTTCTTCCTGATGGGGCAGCCCGAACGGCCCAGTCTGCTCGCCGTGGGTGTGATGCTGGCTTGCGGAGTGCTCGGCTTCATCGATGACTGGTCGAAGGTGGCCCATGAGCGATCACTTGGACTGCGTCCTCGTGCGAAGCTTGCGTGGCAGGGGGCAATCTCGATCGCATTCTGTCTTCTTGCCGTGAACTGGGCCGGCATTCCGACGTGGTTGCAGATTCCTTTGACTGAAACGCGCATCGACCTCGGCGTGCTTACCAGCTCGGTTTCGCTTGGCGGGCTCAGCTTCGCCATTCCGTGGCTCTACGTCGCCTTTGTGTTCATCATGGTGGCCGGCATGAGCAACGCGGTTAACATCACCGATGGGCTCGACGGACTCGCCGCTGGCACCGTCACCATCGTCACGCTGGCTTATGCTGCGATTGCGTTTCGCCTGGACTCGCTGGAAACGGCGCTTCTGGCTGCAGCCATCGGGGGGGCCTGCATCGGCTTTCTCTGGTACAACAGCTATCCCGCCGATATCTTCATGGGCGACACCGGCTCGCTTGGTCTGGGCGCAGCCATTGCCGCGCTCGCGGCCATCACGAAGACCGAACTCCTCCTCGTCGTGATCGGAGGCATCTACGTGATCGAGACACTGTCGGTCATCATGCAAGTCGCCTCGTTCAAGCTCACCGGCAAGCGCATCTTTCGGATGGCACCGATTCACCACCATTTTGAGATGATCGGTTGGTCGGAGACCAAAGTAATGGTTAGGTTCTGGATCGTCGCCGGCGTGCTCGCGGGGCTGGGCTTCGCCGTGTTCTTCTTCCAGTCCGTTCGGTTCGGGGGGTGAGTGTGGGCGAGGGACTCAATATTCTCGTCCTTGGCTTGGGCAGCAGCGGTGTTGCCGTGGCCCACTACTGCGCTGAGCGGATTGGCGTGGACTTCTCCTCGGTGACTGCGCTGGACACCGCTGACTCTGACCGGCTCCGCGAGGTTGCGCAGGATCTCGAGACCCTTGGTGTGACGGTGCGTCTGGGTGTGAACACCGTCGCCGGTTCCTATGACTTATGTGTCGCGAGCCCAGGGATCCCGCCGCATGCGCCTCTGATGAGAGCGGCGTTCTCGGCGAGCTCGCGGACGATCTCTGAGATCCAGTTCGCCTTCGAGCGCTCGAACTGCCCATGGGTCGCCATCACCGGAACCAATGGGAAGACCACCACAACCGCGCTCGCTGCACACCTGCTCACGGTGGGCGGAATGCCTGCACGCGCTGTCGGCAACATCGGGGCTCCGTCGATCGAGGTCGTTGCAGAGGGCGACGACGACCTTGTTCTCGTCGCGGAAGTGTCCTCGTTTCAGCTGGCGCTGACCGACACTTTCCATCCTCGCGTTGCCGTGCTGCTGAACATCACACCCGATCATCTTGACTGGCATGGAACCTATGAGGACTACCGCCGAGACAAGGCGAAGGTCTTCGCGAACCTCGGTCCGGACGATACTGCGGTGATCGACATCGACGACCTCGGTGCGGCAAGCGTGCTGCAGGGTGTCGTCGAGTCGGGCGCTCGGGTGGTGACTGTGTCTCTGCATCCGGCACGCAACGGAGCAGCGCGCGTTGACGACGGCGTGCTTCAGCTCTCCGCTTTGTCAGGCGATCGAGTGCCACTGGTGCCAGTCGATGAGATCCTCATCAAAGGCCCTCATAACGTCAGCAATGCTCTCGCAGCCAGCGCGGCTGCCCACAGCATGGGCGTGAAGCCTGACAGCATCCGAGAGGGGCTGCGCTCCTTCTTGCCGATCGAGCACCGCTTGGAGCCCGCAGGGTTCGCAGTGGGTGCGGAGTGGTTCAACGACAGCAAGGCGACCAATCCTGATGCCGTTAGCAAGGCTTTGACGGCATTCGGCGACCGGCCACTCATTCTGCTTCTTGGCGGCCGGAACAAGGGCAACGATTTTGGGCCGCTTGCTCTCGAGGTTGCCGAGCGAGCCCGCTATGTCGTGCTCTTCGGCGAAGCTTGTCCTGAACTTGCCGAGGCCTTTTCACAGACAGCCGTACCCGTGAGGACTGTCGCGAACCTCGCGGAGGCGGTACGGGCAGCCGCGAAGGTGGCTGATGCCGGCGATGCCGTCGTCCTCTCGCCCGCCTGCGCATCCTTCGACGAGTTCGACAACTACGAAGAGCGCGGCCGGACTTTCAAGCGCATGGTTCAGGACCTGTCGTCTGAGGCGGCCGGGCTGTGAGCGAGCGCAAGCACAACTATGCCGGCGGACCCGGCGCTCGCTATTGGCTGCTCGGCTCGGCGCTCTTTCTGACCGCCTTCGGTCTGGTGATGATCTACTCGGCATCATCCATCACCGCGCTGGCGAAGGACGGTAACAGCTGGATCTACTTGCTCAAGCAGCTCGCGTTCATCAGCGTCGGCTGGGTCATCGCTGTGGTGATCGGCCGATTGGACTATCGACTGCTCAAGGGCCGCTGGACGTGGGCGTGGGGTGCCTCGATCGCACTGCTCATCGCGGTTCTGTTGATGGGCTTCGCAAGTCACGGAGCGCAGAGGTGGATCCCGCTCGGATTCTTCAACCTCCAACCATCAGAGCTTGCGAAGGTCGCGTGCGTGCTCGTGGCGGCGGCGCTCGCGCATGACTGGCAACGAGGACGCCTCAGTCGGCGCGACTTTCTGACGCGGACAGCCGTCCTCACCGGCGTGCCTGCGGTTCTCATCATGGCGCAACCGGACATGGGCACTACTGCGACGCTCATCGTCGCGGTTGTCATCGTGCTCATCCTCGCCGGCATCGATCTGAAGTGGGTGTTCGGATCCGCCGCGATACTCGTCGCGCTCGGCGTCGTGTTTGTGACGAGTTCCACCTACCGGATGGAGCGAGTCACCGGCTTCATGAATCCGTGGGCCGATCCCGCCGACAAGGGATACCAGACGATTCAGGCGCTGTACGCGTTCGGTAGCGGGGGGATCGACGGCGTCGGCCTCGGTCTTTCCAGACAGAAGTTCTTCTACTTGCCTGAGGCACATACGGACTTCATCTTCGCAATCATCGGCGAAGAGGCAGGGCTCATCGGAACGATGGCGATCGTCATCGGTTTCTGCATCTTCGTGTGGGCCGGGTTTCGAATCGCCACAGGCGCACGTGACGGATTCGGCAAACTGCTGGCCGGCGGGCTCACGGGAATGCTGGCGTTCCAAGCAGTGATCAACATGGCGGCGGTGACCGGAATGATGCCCGTGACCGGCAAGCCGCTTCCCTTTGTCAGCTACGGTGGATCGTCGATGCTCGTCACGATGATCGCACTGGGCCTTCTGCTGTCCGTTTCCGAGAACGGGACGCGCGCGCCCCGCGCCGTGCGGTCCCGTCCGATTCCTGAGGAGCACGCGCGTGAGGGTTCTCGTGACCGGCGGCGGGACGGCGGGTCACATCTACCCCGCACTGACCGTGGCCGCGCAACTCGTCGACGAGCATGACGAAGTAACTTTCGTCGGCACGCCGAACGGACTTGAGGCCCGCCTGGTGCCTGAAGCCGGTATCTCCTTTCGCGCCTTGGCGTCGCGTGGGTTCGACCGCGCGCGCCTGTCGACGCTGGGTGTCGCGGCGTTCACGACCGTGAAGTCGACCTACACTGCCTGGCGATGGCTTGGAGAGTCGCGGCCGGATGTCGTGCTCGGCTTTGGCGCATACGTCTCTCTCCCGGTCGGGCTTGCTGCCGTGTTGCGGGGAGTCCCGCTCGTCCTGCACGAGCAGAACTCCGTTCCGGGACTCGCTAACAAGATCCTCTCGAGATGGGCTGCAAAGGTCTGCGTGACTTACGAGGAGTCGGCCGCGCTGCTTGCGCATCCAGAGCGATCCGTGACCACCGGCAATCCCGTTCGCTCGGATCTGTTGGCATCGACCCGCGCGTCCGGCCGACAGCGGCTCGAGCTGAACGATGACGATCTGGTGTTGCTGGTGTTCGGCGGCAGTAGGGGAGCAAGACACATCAATTCGGCGCTCGTCTCGCTGCGCGAACGATTGCTCTCAATCGAGTCTCTCGTGGTGATCCATGTGGCAGGTGCGAACGAGGCGTCTTCCGTACGCGAGGCGCTCGGTGAGTTGACCGAGCAGGACGCGCGGCGGTGGCGGGTCTTGGAGTACCTGCCAGGCATGGGTGACGCCATTGCGGCTGCCGACTTGGTGGTGTGCCGAGCGGGGGCGACGACAATTGCGGAGCTGACCGCCCTTGGCGCCGCGGCAATCGTCGTGCCGTATCCCTATGCAACCGACGATCATCAGACGAAGAACGCCGCAACGCTCGTTGCCCACGATGCAGCCATACTCATCGGTGACGCGGATCTCGACTCGGACACGTTCTCCGAGGCCCTTATCGGTGCTCTCGGCGACCCTGCTATGCGTGCTAACATGTCTGCCGCGTCTCGCGCCCTGGGCAGACCGGACGCGGCGAAGCGAGTGAGCGCGATCGCGCACGAGATTGCACGCGCGCGTACTGACGATCGGATGGAAGAGGGACTGTGACCGACAAGGTCTACGCACACTTCATTGGAGCAGGCGGTGCCGGAATGAGCGGCATAGCCCTGGTGCTGCATCAGAGGGGCATCGCGGTGACGGGCAGTGATCTCAAGGAGTCGCGATACTCCAAGTCGCTTGCCCTCGCAGGCATGCCCATTTCGATCGGGCACGACAGCGCGAATCTGGGAGACCCCGAGGTTGTGGTCGTGTCGACGGCGATTCCGGAACGAAATCCTGAGTTGGCGGAGGCGCGACGTCGCGGAATCGACGTTTGGCCTCGCGCGCGCATGCTCGCGCACCTCGCGGACGAGCGGAAGACCATCGCCGTTGCCGGCACACACGGTAAGACCTCGACTTCGTCAATGGTCGCCACGATGCTGCTTGGCCTCGGCCTTGACCCGACGTTCCTGATCGGCGGGGAGATCGACGGAATCGACACGAACGCCGCTAACGGGTCTGGAGACCACTACGTCGTTGAGGCGGACGAAAGCGACGGTTCGTTTGTCTTCCTGAAGCCGTACGTAGCGCTGGTCACCAACATCGAGGCCGACCATCTCGATCACTATGCCTCGCTGGACGAGATTGCGGACACGTTCTGCGAGTTCATGTCGCGAACTGAGCCGGATGGCGTTCTCGTCGTTTGCGGAGACGACGCCCATCTCACTCAGCTTGTTGCGACGGTTGACCGCCGGAGGGTCTCTTATGGGGCGTCCGAGTCGTGCGACGTCAGGTATTCCGAAGTGCGCAGAGAGGGAATCGGATCGCGGTTCAACGTGACTTTCCCGGACGGAAGCACCGCGGCCTGCAGCGTCGCCGTCCCCGGCATTCACATGGTTACCAACGCGTGCGGTGCGCTTGCGACCGCCTGGTCTCTCGACCTGGATGTTCGACAGGCGGCGCAAGCCCTTGCCGCCTTCACCGGCGTTAGAAGGCGGTTCGATCTGGTGGGCGAGGTCGGCGGTGTCACGGTGGTCGATGACTACGCTCACCATCCCACAGAAGTGAACGCAACGCTTTCAGCGGCAGCGGAACTCGGATTCGAGCGCGTGTGGGCGCTTTTCCAGCCGCATCGGTACAGCCGTACCCAAGCGTTCTCCCGAGAGTTCGGCCGGTCTTTCGCTTCCGCAGACCGAGTCGTCCTTACCGATGTGTACACGGCAGGGGAGGCTCCGATTCCCGGTGTGAGCGGGAAGACCGTACTCGACGCGGTGTTGTCCCACAACCCGCGCTCCCGCGCTGCATATCTACCGCACCGGACCGACATCGTGCCGTATCTGCTCGATCGCGTTCGCCCGGGTGACTTGGTCATGACCATGGGTGCAGGCGACGTCACGACGATCGGGCCGCAACTGGTGAGCGGGCTCCGCCAGCGGCAATCGGCTGTTGAGGCGTCATGTCCGTAGAGCGGGCTCTTGAGCGTCTTCGGAGTCGACTCTCGGGCTATCTCCGTGCGAATGAGCCCCTCGGGCGTCACACAACCTTCCGTATCGGTGGCCCCGCCGCCATCCACGTAGAGTGCGACGCGGTTGCCGACCTCGCGTGGGTGCTCGAAGTCTGCGCCGAAGAAGAGGTCGAGTGGACTGTTCTCGGCAAAGGCAGCAACATCCTGGCCGCCGATGCGGGCTACGACGGGGCGGTGATCGTACTTGGTCGCGACTTCAAGCGGCACTGCCTGGAAGAGGGGCACCTGCGGGCCGGTGCAGGGGTCGCCCTGGCCGCACTCGTCCAAGATGCGTTCGGGGCCGGGATGACCGGTCTCGAATTCGCAGTCGGCATCCCTGGGACACTCGGCGGCGCGTTGGTGATGAATGCGGGCAGTCGGGACGAATGGATCGGCTCGGCCGTCGAGTCAGTGACCCTTCTTGAGCCCGGCGCGGGACTCGTTCGCCTTCGAGGGCCAGAGGTTCGATGGGGCTACCGAAGGACTAACCTTCTAGGCCGCGGCGTGATCGTCGAAAGTGCATTGCGGCTGGAGCCGGGGGACGAATGGCGTATTCGCGCTACGATGGAGGCGGCCCTGAACCGTCGCAAGCGGAGCCAGCCCCTCGGCTTGCCTAATGCCGGAAGCATCTTCACAAACCCTGAAGGCAAGTCCGCTGGGCAACTCATCGAGAGTGTCGGGCTGAAAGGCAAGTCCGTCGGCGGGGCACAGATCTCCGATGTGCATGCCAACTTCATCGTCAACACCGGAGGAGCCACGGCGAAGGATGTCCTCACCCTCGTGAGGCTCGCACGCGACACCGTGAAGGAACACCATGGCATCGAACTCACACCGGAAATCAGGTTCCTCGGCACGTTCGGGACCCCGTAAGCGGGTCGTGATCGGTGCCGAGGAGACCACCCGGGTGCGCTATCGGCACAACGAGCCCGAGGTCGAGTCGGAGCGCCACTCGTCGCGCTCACGGTCAGCTGACTCACGCCGGGCGAAACAGCCTCCTTCCCGGGCCGGCAAACGGCTGTCGAACGCAAAGCGCGAGCAGAGGGAACAGCGCCAGCGCTCCATTCGTACTCGACGCGCGGCATTCGGCTTGGTTGCCGCCGTGCTGCTCGGCGCGCTCTTGTGGGGATGCATCGCCCTCTACCGCGCCCCGATATTCGTTATCAAAACGACCGTCGTGGACGGGGAGAAGCACTTCAGCGAAGCCGAGATTCTCGCTATTGCGCAGGTGCCGGAGAACGCCACCCTTCTGAGGGTGCCTGTTCGGGACGTGGAGGAGCGTCTGAAGGCGGACCCTTGGATCCGTGATGCGACGGTACAGCGCGACTTCCCGTCCACACTCCGCGTCTCCGTTAAAGAGCGGACGCCAGCGGCGATCGTGGACGCCGGCGGTTCGGAGATCTGGGTGGTATCGCAGGACGGGCATTGGCTCGGCAAGCGGAGCGAAGATGACACCGGACTCGTGACGGTGACCGCGGTAGAACAGGTCACTCCGAGGCGCGGCGGCCAAGTGCTCGAGCCGGAGGTCACGAATGCAGCGAGAGTGCTCGCCGGGATAAGTCCGAGCCTGAGGAAGAAGGTCAGGAGCGTATCAGCCCCGACTGTTGAAGAGACGGCCCTGAAGACGAAGGGCGACGTAGAGATATTCGTCGGCGAGGCCACTGCAATGGCAGAGAAGGACCGCATTATTAGAGAGATCCTTCGAAAGCAAGACGGCGTCGTATACATCAACGTGAGGGTGACGGACCGGCCAACATGGCGGGGTCTCGAGTAGGTTTCGAGTGAGTCTGCGGAGGCTCGCCACGCACTCTCCGGTTTAGCCGGACAATCGCGCGGAACAATGGGGGTTGCAACGCATATAACGTTTATGCGAAGATTGAGCGTTCGACCCGCACTGTAACGGTCAACTTGAGGTTCACGGTTGTCACTCTGACCGGGAGAGAACCGGGGGAGGCATACATGCTCGAAACAGGTGCTAACTACCTTGCCGTCATCAAAGTCGTCGGCATTGGTGGTGGCGGAACCAACGCCATCAACCGAATGGTTGAAGCTGGGGTCAAGGGTGTCGAGTTCATTGCGGTGAACACCGACGCCCAGGCTCTTCTCATGTCAGACGCCGACTACAAGGTCCATGTGGGAGTCAATCTCACGAAGGGTCTTGGAGCGGGCGCTGATCCCGATGTGGGCTTCCAGGCCGCGGAAGAGAACAGGGGCGAGATCAAAGAGGCGCTTCAGGGCGCGGACATGGTCTTCATAACCGCAGGCGAAGGCGGCGGCACCGGCACAGGAGCCGCTCCGGTCATCGCGCAGATCGCAAAAGAGGAGATCGGCGCGCTCACTGTTGGAGTCGTCACTCGTCCGTTTGCGTTCGAGGGCCGGAAGCGCCAGCAGCAGGCCGAAGACGGAATCAATCGGCTGCGTGAGGCGGTAGACACCCTGATCATCATCCCGAACGACCGGCTGCTTCAGGTTGCCGAGAAGAAGACGTCGATTCTCGACGCCTTCCGTATCGCGGATGACATCCTGCGGCAGGGTACGCAGGGCATCACGGACCTCATCACCGTGCCGGGTCTCATCAACCTCGACTTCGCGGACGTTCGGACGATCATGTCCAACGCCGGCTCGGCACTGATGGGCATCGGCCTGGCGAGCGGGGACAATCGCGCACACGACGCTGCCAAGGCGGCCATTTCGAGCCCCTTGCTGGAGTCCTCCATTCAGGGAGCCGAGGGAGTGCTCCTGTCGATAGCGGGCGGCAGCGACCTGGGGCTTTTCGAGGTCAACGAAGCGGCTGAGGTCGTTCAGACTGCAGCCGCACCTGACGCGAATATCATCTTTGGCGCCGTCATCGACGATTCAATGATGGACCAGATAAGGGTCACGGTTATCGCGACGGGCTTCGACGGTTCACGTCGCAGCGAGACGATGAGTTTCTCTGCGATGGAGGAAACGCCTGCTCTGTCGGTTCCGGCGTATGAGCCGATCGGTGAGGACGAGCTGGATATTCCGGCGTTCTTGAAGAAGCGCTCCTACTAGGACGTGATTTCGGTTTGGACCCGGTTGCGACGACGGCGGGACCTCGTCACAACCGGGTCCGACTCATTCAACAGACGCTGAAAGAAGGGGCCCTGACGGAATGTCAGGGCCCCTTCGATGTTCATTACGGGTGGGGACGCCGGGCCTTACACGGGAGGTGCGGGTGGTGCAGGTGGCGCGGGAGGTGCGGGCGGGGTAGCTTGCGGGTAGCCAGAAGGTCCGGCTGCGCTGGCGACGATTGTCTGCACGCCGAATGCCTGCCGTGCCCACTGCCCCAACACGTGCCCCGAGATCATCGCCACAAGGTACGCGACGGCCGGAGCCAGGACCGCCCCGACCCCGGTCGCGGACAGCACGCTGACGATGGCGGAACCAACAAACGCGATGAGTATGGTGTACAGCCATGCGGTGAAGTAGCCCGTCCCGCCACGGACGAGTGCCATGATTCCTCCGAAATCGAAGAACGAGCCGAAGTTGCGCCGCATTGCGTAGTTCGTCATGGCGGCAGAGAAGAAGACGGAGACCACGATGGAGTACATGAGCGCAATCACCCAGAAGATGCACAGCCCTCCGCCCAACACGGCTCCCAGTGCGCCGTTTTGGTCGTTCGCGCTCACGAGTGCGATGATTGGGGGGACGACGAACACGAAGCCAAGCACTACCACCGGCAAGAAATAGAGCAGCCCTGCCAGAAAGACCATGAAGCCCTCGACCCATTTCCGGCCGAAGTCGCTCCAGTCGGGCAGGCGCTCGTCACCGCTGGCCACGCCGCTGATGTAGTCGAGCTGAGCCCCGTATACCGCAGGAGCGGTGACTCCCAAGAGGCCCCACAGGAAGCCGAGAAGCGTCTTGCTCACCCAGTCGGTGTCTTCGAACGGTGCTTTGAACGCTCTACCGATGTCTATCATCGAGCATCGCCACCCTCCGTCTTCGGGATTATCCAGCGGCCTCACGGTCGTTCAAGTTACGTTACCGTTTCGGTCACCGAGTAACACTCTAGTGGAGAATCATGGAAAGCGCGCGACTGCCCAACCCTGAGCTCGGCATAGTCTCATGCGACGGTGTCGTAGCGTGGACAGACCACATGCTGCGCAAGCAGTCGGGTGTCGTAGTCGCCTTTTCCGAGCGGACGGGCGGCGTCAGCGCTTCCCCCTACGGGACGCTCAATCTGGCGGCCCACGTTGGGGACAGCCCCGATGCCGTGGACGAGAACCGCCGCAGGCTGCTCAAGTCACTTGGCCTCGGTGATGTCTCGGACCGACTGATCACTGCCGAGCAGGTCCATTCGTCGCGCACGGTGTGGGTCGACGAGCATGACTTCGGCGCAGGAGCTCGTGCGGGGACTGGCAAGCCTCCCGTCCCAGAGACCGATGCGCTGCTGACGGGTGCGGCGCGGTTGCCGCTGCTCATGTGTTTCGCCGACTGTGTGCCGCTCGTTCTGGTCGCGCCCAGACCTGCGATCGCAGTTGTGCACGCAGGGTGGCGGGGTGCGCTTGACGGTCTGCCCGGACTTGCGGCGAAGGAACTGTGCTCTCGAGCTCGCTGTGACGCGGATGAGCTGGTGGCCTACATCGGCGCGCACATCGGGTCATGTCACTACGAAGTCGGGCCCGATATTCTTTCGCAATTCGTTTACACGTTTGGTACTCTTGCGCGGGTCCGCACTCGCGGGCTCGATTTGGATGCCGTTGTCCGTCAGAGCCTGACCGACGCTGGAGTATCGCAGTGGCGAATTACCTCTCTCGGTGCCTGCACCGCAGAAGAGACGCATCGGTTCTTTTCATATCGGGCGGAGCAGGGAGTGACGGGCAGACACGGCGCCCTCGCTTGCCTCGCGCCCTGATTCTCGCTGCCCTCTTAGTTGCGCTTGCCGCGCCGCTCTCCGGCTGTCGTGATACCGGCGCTGACAGCCAGCTCATCGTCACCGGTTCGACCACCCTTCTCCCCATCGCCGAGCAGGCCGCCCAAGGCTACCAGGAGGCGAACGAGGGGACGAGCGTTCTCGTCTCGGGTCTTGGCTCATCAGCCGGGATCGAGGCGGTGAGCGCCGGCACGAGCGATATCGGCACCTCTTCGCGCGACCTCAAGGAAGAGGAGGGCGTTCTCGGCCTCGTCGACATTCCCGTAGCCTTCGACGGCATCGCCGTGATTGTGAGCCCCGAGAATCCGGTCGATGCCGTCACGACCCAGCAGCTTCAGGACATCTTCAGCGGGAAGATCCGCAACTGGCAGGAAGTTGGCGGCGAGAACCGGCGAATCGACTTGGTGAACCGCGACGAAGCGTCCGGAACCCGAGAAGCTTTCAAGAAGATCGTGATGGCGGATGACGCGAGGTTCGATCGTTCAGCGGTCGTTCTCCCAGGGACAGGTCAGGTCCGTGACGTGGTCTCGCATTCTGAGGGAGCAATCGGATACATCTCAGTCGGTTTCGTAGAGCCTCGATTCACCGACACGCGCGTGAAGGCGCTGAAAGTCGACGGCGTGGAGCCGAGTGAAGAAACGGTCACGAGCAAGGAGTACCCCATCGCGCGAACGCTTCATTTCTTCACCAAGGGAGAGCCGCAAGGCCTAGCCAAGAGTTTCATCGACTACGTGCTCTCAAGTGAGATCCAGAACGGTGTGGTAGTCGAGGCTGGATTCGTTCCGGTGACCGAGGGTGGTGGAGAGTGAGCGCTCCCAACGGCTCGACAGCAGTCGCTGGCGAGCTGCAGCTTGTCTCTCGGCAAACTCAGTTGAAAGAATGGCTCCTCGCCGCACTCTTCTTCGCATGTGCGTTCTTGGCCGTCCTCGCGGTAGCACTTATCTTCATCTTCGTGGGGTGGAGGGCTGCGCCCATCGTCTCGGAGGTCGGCCTGAGTGAGTTCTTGCTGGGCAGCGTATGGGCGCCCACTGACGGGGACTTCGGTATCCGCGCACTCATTCAGGGATCCTTCGTCGTGACTTTCGGTGCGCTGATCATGGGGACTCCGCTTGCTGTGGGGACGGCGGTATTTCTCTCCGAGATCGCTAGCCCGAGAATCCGCAGCGTGGTTCGGCCGGCTGTGGAGTTGCTCGCAGGCATTCCATCGGTTGTCTACGGATTCTTCGGCGTAGTCATGCTCCGCCCGATCATTGCTGAGGTTACGGGCGGCGTAGGTTTCGGACCGCTCACAGCATCGATAGTCCTGGCAATCATGATCGTCCCAACGATCGCGGCACTGTCCGAGGACGCGCTCGGCTCGATTCCGATGGGCATTCGCGAAGCCAGCTTCGCGATGGGGGCGACGCAGTGGCAGACGATCTACAAGGTCGTGGTCCCCGCAGCGAAGATAGGTATCGTTGACGCGATCATCCTCGGAATGGGCAGGGCGGTCGGGGAGACCATGGCTGTGCTGATGCTCGTGGGTGGAGCACCACAGTTCTTCTCCGGCGTTGGGCAGCCGATGTCGACCCTCACAAGTCAAATCGTTATGGACATGGGTTACGCCACCGGCACGCACAGGACCGCTCTGTTTGGAATGGCTGCGATTCTCTTTGTCATTTCGATGGCGCTGGTGCTAACCGTAAGGCTGCTCTCGAGGCTGAGGGACTAGCGTGAACAAGCGAACAGTCAACAATCTCGCGGTTGGAGTCCTTTGGGCCGCCGCCGCCGTAACAGTCTCGGTCCTGGGTGCGATCATCCACTACGGCTTTGTCAACGGCATTCAGGTGCTCTCACCGGCCTTCATCTTCACGTGGCCGGAGGGTGTGAATGCCGAGGGTGGCGTGTGGCCGACCATCGTCTCAACGATGTACGTCACGGCCCTATCGATGCTGATCTGTACGCCCATTGCGGTTCTCGCGGCGATCTACTTGGCCGAGTACGCCCATCAAGGGCGCATCGTATCTTCGATCAGGTTCGCCGCGGACTCGCTGGCGAGTGTCCCCTCGATTGTCATGGGCCTGTTCGGCTTCGCCCTCTTCGTTGAGGCGATGGGGATCGGCCTTTCGATGCTCTCGGCAGCCATGGCGTTGTCCCTGCTTATGCTCCCGATCGTAATGCGTGCAACAGAAGAAGCCATACGAGCTGTGCCGCGGTACATTCGCTGGGGCAGCTACGGCATGGGCGCCACGAAGTGGCAGACGGTGAGCAAGGTCGTCTTGCCCGCAGCGTCGCCGCGAATCATCACTGGCGTGGTTCTCGCGACGGGGCGTGCGGTGGGAGAGACGGCCGTCGTGTTCTACACGATGGGCCAAGCGATCTGGCTGCCGCTGTCGCCGCTCGAGTCTGGTCGGCCCATGACGGTCCATCTGTACCTGTTGGCCGTCGAAGGCATCAACATTCCTGCCGCGTACGGAACGGCTCTCCTGCTAATGATCATGATTCTCGGCTTCAACTTGGGATCCCGCTGGATTCTGAAGCGCTATCGGAAGGTGTAGAAATGACTCCCGATCAGGCCCTCTCGGCCCATCGCCACCACACTCATCCCGCGACGGGGGATGCGAAGATCCAGGTACGTGGCCTCAACTTCTGGTACGGCGACTTCAACGCCCTCACGGGCGTGACCGTGGACATCAAGTCGAAGGCGATCACGGCCTTCATCGGCCCTTCGGGATGTGGTAAGTCCACCTTCCTGCGGTGCATGAACCGGATGAACGACCTCATCCCGGGCACACGGGTCGAGGGACTTATGACGCTCGACGGTGCAGACATCTACGGCAGTGGGGTCGACCCAGTCGACCTTAGGCGCCGGGTCGGGATGATCTTTCAGCAGCCGAACCCGTTCCCGCAGTCGATCTACGACAACGTCGCTTACGGACCCCGCCTTCAAGGCGTGAAGAAGAAGGCGGATCTAGACGCGACGGTCGAGGAGTCGCTCAAGCGGGCCAACCTCTGGAAAGAGGTCAAAGACATCCTCGGCCGCGGTGGACTCACCCTTTCGGGAGGTCAGCAGCAGCGCCTGTGTATCGCGCGGGTCCTCGCTGTGCAGCCGGAGGTCTTGTTGATGGACGAGCCCTGCTCGGCTATCGACCCAACGTCGGTCCAGAAGATCGAAGACCTGATGGCGGAGATCAAGGAGACCGTGACGATCGTCATCGTCACCCACAACATGCAGCAGGCAGCCCGAGTCAGTGATTACACCGCCTTCTTCCTCCAAGACGAGACCGGCAAGCCGGCCGAGCTGGTGGAGTTCGGTCGCACGAGTGAGGTCTTCACGAGCCCGACGCACAAACGAACAGAGGATTACATCACGGGTCGCTTCGGCTAGGGCTTAACGCAGGCTCCAATGGAACGGCTTGTTAACTCCCTGCTAAACCAAGGTTTGTCCGGTACCGGCGGGGCTATACTGAACTAGAGAGACGATCTACCAAGGAGCCATCGAATGCGCGAGCAGTTCACGCAGGAACTCAAGGACCTGCACGCAGAGGTTGTAGATATCGCACGGGCAGTGACAGCGGCGACCCGCGAGGCCGTAACCTCGCTCATCAACGGTGACGTCGAGCTGGCCGAGAAAGTGATCGCCGGCGACGACATCATCGATGCGCGATGCCTCGGCATCGAGGAGCGTGCGTTGGAGACGATCGCCACACAGTTCCCGGTCGCTCGTGACCTGCGCCTTCTTCAGTCGCTCACTTTCATCGCCATGCACTTGGAGCGAATGGCCGACCTGGCAGTCAACATCGCCAAGGCCGCGCGGCGCACTGCGGGACGCAAGGGACCGCAGACGCTCTACGACTTGATCCAGGCACAGGGAAACCTGGTCTACCGAGTCTTGGACGCGACGCGCGAAGCGCTCGAGAACCGCGACTTGGAACTCTCGCGCAAGCTGCCGGAGCTCGATGAACCCATCGACCACCTCTACAAGCAGTTCTTCCGAGAGCTTGCCCGTCTCCACGAGGAAGACGAGATCGAATGGGCGTCCTCGATGGTCATGGCCTCTAGGTACCTCGAACGCATCGCCGACAACGCCGTGGATATCGGAGAGCGAATCGCCTATCTCATCACCGGCGAGCGCGAGCGGCAGGGGGAGCCGACTCCCACCGCAGGAGGGGAGTAGGCGTCGTGACGGCTGTCGCGGCTCGCTACGAGGCGGTGCGGCGGCATGTTGCTGACGCTGCGGACGCTGTGGGGCGAGACCCGGCCGATGTGGTTATCGTCGCCGTAACGAAGACGGTCGCAATCGACGAGATCGGCAAAGCGGTCGCCGCGGGCATCTGTGACTTCGGCGAGAACCGCGTTCAGGAGTTCCTCGGCAAGTACGGGCTCTTCCCGGACGTCCGGTGGCACTTCATCGGCAGTCTTCAGACAAACAAGGTCAAAGACGTAGTCGGGCGGGCGCATCTCATCCACTCGGTCGACAGTCAGCGGCTTGTGGAAGAGATCGAACACCGCGCCGATCAGGCGGGGCTCGTGCAATCCGTGTTGCTCCAAGTGAACGTCAGCGGCGAATCGACTAAGCACGGTTTCGCGCCTGCTGAAGTAAGAGAGGCGCTGATCGACACTTCGACCATGGCTCACGTACAGGTTGAGGGACTGATGACGATGGCTCCCTACGGCCGTCCCGAGGAGGCTCGCTGGGTCTTCCGAGAGCTCAAAGAGCTGCGTGACTCGCTGCGGGAGATGCCACTGAATGGTGTAGAGTTAGACGAACTTTCGATGGGGATGACCAATGACTTTCGAGTGGCCGTCGAGGAGGGTTCGACGATCGTGAGAGTCGGTCGCGCCCTGTTTGGCCGATAAGCGACGCCGAGGGAGACGCACGTGAGCTGGTGGCATCAGGTCAAGGTACGCCTCGGCCTCGAGGATGACTGGGACGACGAAGAGTACTACGAGGACGAGGAGTACTACGACGACGATCCGGCGGAGGTCGAGAGCGATCACGGGCGCCGTCGCGGTCCGGGCCATGATTCGCCCTACGGTTCGGGTGCCGGCCCCAATGCGGTTCGCCGTGTCGACCGCGGACCTGATCTCGACCGCGCCCGCGCAGTCAGTGGTACCCCGCTGCGCAGCCTTCCAACGGGAGCCGCTTCCGTCACCCCCGTTGCCCCTCAAGTGAAGATGCACATTGTCGAGCCGAAAAGCTATGCGGAAGCTCAGGCGATCGGCGATAAGTACAAGCAGGGCACTCCGGTCATTCTCAACCTCGCGGGAACGAAGCCGGAGCTCGCCAAACGTCTGCTCGATTTCGCCTCAGGCCTGACCTATGGGCTGGACGGCGGACTTCAGAAGGTCTCCGACAAGGTGTTCATGCTGACCCCGCACAACGTGGAGGTCTCTGATTCGGACCGGCGTCGTTTGCGCGACACCGGGCTCTTCGGAGAGTAGCGTGACGGCGAGCATGCAGCTTTTCGACGGCCGCGTCGCGGTAGTCGGCGGTGGCGTCATGGGCGAGGCCGTTGTTCGCGGCTGGATCGATGCGGGCGCCGTCGCCGCTGACCGATTCACGATTGTGGAGCCCTCGCCTGAGCGCCGAGAGCAGCTGACTGCCTCGCTGGGCGAGGTGAGAGCGGTGCCCACCGGGGAAGATGCCTTTCCGGCGGAGCTTGTGGTGCTCGCCGTGAAACCCCAGGTGATCGACGCCGTTGCCGCCCAACTTTCTCCGATGCTTGGCGGCTCGCTCGTCGTATCGATAGCCGCCGGAGCCTCGACTGCTCGCCTTGAGTCGCTTCTTCCGGCCGGAACACGCGTGGTGCGGGTCATGCCGAACACGCCGGCAATGGTTGGTGCCGGCATGGCTGTGGTGAGTGGCGGAGGAGAGGCGAGCGAGGAGGACGTCGAGTCCGTTCGCGCGCTATTCGATGTTCTCGGCCAGGCGATCACGCTGGAGGAGAAGTATCAGAACGCGGCAACCGCCGTGTCCGGGTCTGGGCCGGCCTATTTCGCGCTGATAGTAGACGGACTTGCGAGAGCCGGCGTCGCCGCCGGGCTGACTCGGAGTGTGGCTCAGGCGCTCGCCGTACAGACAATGCTCGGCACTGCCACTATGCTGCAGTCGACCGGAATGCATCCCGAGGCACTCGTGGACAGCGTGGCGAGTCCTGGAGGAACAACGATTGCCGCCATCGGCGCACTTGAGGCCGGCGGCGTGCGCACGGCGCTTGCCGAAGCCGTCAAGGCGGCTGTGGCTCGTGCCGAGGAGTTGGGGTAATAGATGAATCCGCAAGCCATCGTCTCCGCGATTGGCCAGTTCTACGCCACTTTGATCATCGTCTACGTGTTGATGTCATGGTTTCCGATATCCGGCATATTCGCGGACCTCTATCAGGTCCTTGCGAGTATCGTAGAGCCGTACATCGGTCTGTTCAGGCGAATCGTCCCGCCGCTCGGTATGATCGACATAACGCCGATCGTCGCGCTGCTCGTACTTCAGTGGGTAATCGTGCCACTATTGGCCCGCCTGGTTGGCGCTCTGTAAGAGAGTAAGGGGAAGGACCGCTCGATGAAACTCACGCCGCTCGACATCCACCACAAGGAGTTCCGCCACGCGCTGCGCGGCTACAACGAGGAGGAGGTCGACCAGTTCCTCGACCAGGTTGCCGACGAGTTCGAGCGCCTGTTCAAGGAGAACATCGACCTCAGTGAGCGAATCGAGGCGCTGCAGAACAAAGTCAACGAGTTTGAGCTGCAGAGGCAGACCATCAACAACACCCTGATGACGGCACAGCGCTCCTCCGATGACATCGTCGCGAGGGCGAATGCCGAGGGCGAGAGCATCGTTGCTCACGCGAACGCTCGTGCCAAGGAGATCGTCAACGACGCGTTGGCGAAGAAGCAGCAGGTGCGAGGCGAGCTGCTTCGTATAAAGCAGGCCGAAGAGGAGTTCCGCGAGCAGTACAGGTCCATGCTCGAGAGCAACCTGCGCGCTATCTCTGAGGTCGGCCTCGGCGACGATGTGAGTGCGCTGCTCGGAGAAACCGAGGAGTCGGCGGATGTCGCCGATGCACCGGGTCCTGTATACGCTCCCGAGCCGATGCGCATGTCCGACCCGGCGTCGCCGTATGTCAGCACGGACGATCCGGCTCCCTCGCAGGCTCCTGTCGTCTCCGAGCCTGCACCTCCC
>DATHUB010000230.1:0-22598 GCA_035462695.1 Coriobacteriia bacterium
ATCCTCCACGAACAGCGAGATGCCCCCGGGCGTGTGGCCCGGAGTGTGGAGCACCCGAAGGACGAGCGCGCCCGCAGTGACCTCGTCTCCGTCAACGAGGACGCGATCAGGCTCCGGGGCGACGTGCGAGAAGCCGAAGACGGCTCCGCCAGTGCCCTCAGCGCCGGGCGACGACAGGCGGGAGGCGTCGTCCGCATGTACGAGCAGAGGCGCGTGGGTCACAGCGATGAGCCCTCCCGCAGCGCCGAGGTGGTCGAAATGGCCATGGGTCAGGATGATCGCGGCGACGACGGCGCCATCCAGCGCAGCTACGATCCGCTCAAGGTCCTCGCCCGGGTCGATAACGACAGAAGGTCCGCCGTTTTCGTCGCTCACGATCCAGCAGTTGGTCTCCAGCGGGCCCACGGGCAGTCGTTTCACGATCACGACTTGCCGCCCTTCTTCTGAGTGGCTTCGCCGGGTAGCATGCGCCGCGCCTCGAAGACCCCGTCGACCCGGCGAACGTCGCGAAGCAGCGCGTCGAGACGACTCATCTCCCCTATTTCGAAGAGAAATCGCATGTCCACCAGACCGTCGCGATGCGTCGTGGTCGCTGACGAGAGAATATTCACGCCCGACTCGGCGATCGCCAGCGTCACTTCCTGCAGCAGACGCAACCGGTCGAGGGCCTCGACGAAGATCTCCACCTGATAGGTGGCTTTGCTCGCGATGTCCCACTCAACGTCGATGATGCGCTCCGGTGTCGAGAGAAGCTCGTTCGCATTGGGGCAGCTCTTGCGATGAACGGATACCCCACGGCCCCGCGTCACGAAGCCGATGATCTCGTCGCCCGGAACAGGGTTACAACACCGCGCGAGCCGTACCAGCACGTCGTCGATGCCCTTGACTACAACGCCGCCACCCGGTCGCTTGCGGGCCCGGCGCGGGGGCATCATCGGCTGGCTCAAGGGCAGTGGTTCGACCACCGGCTTTGGCGGTTCGGGGCAGACGCCGTCCTTGCTCATGCGCTTGAGCAGGCGAGTCCCGACGAGTTTCGCGGAGAGCTTGCCCGCACCTATCTGTGCGAGCACATCCTCACCCTTGGCGTAGTTCATCTCCTCGGCGACCGCATCCAGGGCCTTCTCGGCGGACTTGCTGCCGATTCCCATGCCATGCTTTCTCATGACCTTGGCGAGCTCGTCTCGGCCGTGCTGCAAGTCATCGACGCGATTGGCCTTGGAGAAGTAGTTGCGGATCTTGCTTCTTGCCGAGGAGGTCTTGACGATGTTGAGCCAGTCGCGGCTCGGGCTGGCGTTCTTGTTCGTCAGGATGTCGATCCTGTCGCCCATCTGCAGCTCGTAGCCCAAAGGAACGATCGAGCCGTTCACTTTCGCTCCCACGCAGTGGTTGCCGACTTCAGTGTGGATCGCATAGGCGAAGTCGATCGGGGTCGAGCCGCGGCGCAAAGAGATGACGTCGCCCTTAGGCGTGAAGACGAAGACCTCCTCGTCGAAGAGGTCGATCTTGAGCGCCTCCATGAACTCCCGGGGATCTTTGAGCTCGGTCTGCCACTCCAGCATCTGCCGCAGCCACGCCAGTCGCTCATCGAACGTTTCCTCGCCCTTGCGCCCTTCTTTGTAACGCCAGTGCGCGGCGATGCCGTATTCGGCGGTGCGGTGCATCTCCTCGGTCCTGATCTGGATCTCGAGTGGACGACCGGACGACCCGATGACGGTGGTGTGAAGAGACTGGTACATGTTGAACTTGGGCATGGCTACGTAGTCTTTGAAGCGGCCTGGGACCGGTTTGTAGATCGAGTGCACGGTGCCGAGCGCGCCGTAGCAGTCCTTCACAGAGTCGACGATGATCCGCAGCGCGATCAGGTCGAAGATCTCGTTGAAATCCTTACCCTTGCCCGCCATCTTCTGGTAGATGCTGTACAGGTGCTTGGGGCGACCTGATATCTCCGCAGCGATACCGATTTGTCCGAGCTCCTCGTGGAGCTGAGCGATGACTTCGTCGGTGTAGCGCTCTCGTTCGGCTCGGCTCTCTGCAACCATCCGAGAGACCTGGTGGAACTTGACCGGCTCCAGATAGAAGAACGCTAGGTCCTCGAGTTCCCACTTGACCTGCGAGATGCCCAGCCGGTGCGCAAGAGGAGCGTAGATCTCCATCGTCTCGCGCGCCTTGTCGAGCCTGCGCTCCGGAGGCAGGGCCGCGAGCGTCCTCATGTTGTGCAGACGATCGGCGAGTTTGATCAGTATCACGCGGATGTCCTTCGCCATGGCGATGAGCATCTTGCGCAGGTTGTTGGACTGCTGCTCCGAAAGTGATTCGAACTCGATCTTGCCGAGTTTGGTGACGCCGTCGACCAGTTCGGTCACTTCGTCCCCGAAGAGCTCCCGCACTTCTGAGAGTTCGTGATGTGAGTCCTCGACGACGTCGTGAAGCAGGGCTGCCTTGAGCGTTGCCGTGTCGAGATGCAGCTCCGCAAGGATGAGAGCGACCTCGAGCGGGTGGTTCACGAACGGCTCGCCGCTCTTGCGGAGCTGGCCCTCGTGCGCCTTCAGCGCGAATTCGTACGCGATGTCGAGGCCCGACAAGTCCGCGTCCGGGTTGTACGCCCGTACCTGTGCTTCTATCTGGTCGAGCGTCGCAGACACAGTTGCGCCCTCTCGGGGGGAGGTCAGGTGTGTGTGGGAAGGATAGGACGGTTGAAGCGCTGCAGCAACTCCGTCGACTCGGCGTCGAGTGCCCAGCGTCGGAACTGGCCGAACTGCTCGATCTCATCGAGCCCTTCCGCATAGCGAACACTCGCCGTAAGGTCGACCTTTCCCTCCGTCGGCAGCATCGTCAATCGGCGATAGGCCCCGTGCCCTTCCCCGGTCACGAACCCGAGGTCTCGGAAGATGCCTAACGCCGAGGAAACGCCTCGTTCGTCCAAGGCGAAGCGACGCCGTTCCTTGCGCGCCCTCTCGGCGAGCTCAGCGTTCGTAATCTCGAAACCCTCACCTTCTGATTGAGCCAGAGAGCGCAGAACGCGGTAAAGGGCCGCTAGGTCGTCTCTCTCCGGCGCAAGAGATGAGAGAATCGTCTCGTTGAGTCGAGCGTCACGTTCGCCGTAGAGCAGGTGAACACGGGCAAGTGCTCCATCTCGGCCCGCCCTTCCCGACATCTGGTTGAACTCGACGTCGTTGAACGGCAAGTGGTAGAGGACGACGTTTCGAATGTCGGGAATGTTGACGCCCTCACCAAAGGCGCTTGTCGCCACAACGACCTGTACCTCGCCAACACGGAAAGCTCGCTCCACGGCATGACGGACGGAGCGAGAGAGACCGCCGTTGTAGAAAGCCGTGCTGAATCCCAACTCCGGGACTCGCTTCCGAAGCATTCGCGCGATCTTGACCGAGCGCTCGCGCGAGTTCACGTAGACTACGGTCTTGCCTCCGGCAGCGACCAGACCTGCTACGTAGGAGTCCTTGTCCGAGTTCTCTCTTCGATCAACAACGTCGAGATTGTCGCGAACCGTCGGATCGAGCACGAGCGCATCGATTCCCAGACTGGCCCGAATCTGCGCGGTCACCTCGTCCGAGGCGGTCGCCGTCACGGCCAGGACAGTTGGCGAGCCGAGTGCGCCGAACGCATCCCCCAGCCTCGCGTAGGCGGGGCGGTTCCCGGCGCGCGAGAGACCCACGTGATGCGCCTCGTCGACGACGACGAAACCGATGCGCTCTGTAGCTGCGAAACGCGAGGCGTGGAAGTGCAGAAACTCCGGTGTCGTCAGGACGGTATCGAGTTCCCCCTCTGCGAGCGCCGCGAATGCCTCGTCCCGCTCGGACTGCGACGACTCACCCGTCACCGTCCGTACGCTAAGCCCGACAGATGCGAAGGCCTCTGTCAGATGGAAAGACTGGTCCGCGACCAGTGCCCTCAGCGGGTACACGAAGACGCTCGCCCGGTTCTCGCGCAGTGCAATGCGCGCGGCGTGGAGATGGAAGATCAGCGATTTCCCTCGGCCCGTCGCCATCACGGCCAGCGTGTTTCGCCCGGCGCCGATCTCGGCCAGCGCGCGCACCTGCGCCTCGTGCAGAGCGCGGTCGCCGATGAAGCGGGCGACAAGCTGCCTCTCAAGCTCGTCGGCGGGCAGCGCTGCGAGTTCGGCCCGCGCTTCCGCACGCTGGCTGGCCTCGTCGGCGACCGCTGCTGCAGCATCCCTGCGCGTGACGAGCACGTTCACGCCGAGCGAGCGGCCCGGTTCGCCTCCGGTTATGTCTCCAACTTCGACGTCATAAGCGACGCCGGCGTCGATAGCGGGCGCCAGCACGGCAGCGAGCCTGCGATTGAAGAAGCCGACCTGCGCACCCCGCGTGTCGAACAAGGCGCAGGCGTTGGCGTCGTGCGGGTTCTCCGGCTGCCGGTCCAGACGCAGCGGCACACCCGGCGCCAGCGCCAACAGCACCTCCTGCCTCCCCTCAAAGGTCACGCCGGCAAGCTTCGTGTGGAAACTTGGGGCATCCTCGATCCCGGCGTACTCCTCCCGGGCGATGATCTCGTCGGCACGCGCGAAGAGATCCTCGATGAGCGCCGCGGACGGCGAGTCAGCCCCTGGAACACGCCGTTCGGCGACATCTCGCACGATCATCTGCGCCCGCGTGCGGCCCCGCCACTCGTCGACGTCGAGTTCAAAGCAGAGGTCCACTGCCGCGTCATGCGAGACCAGGTCCTCGATGTCCCGACAGCGAAACGCGATCGCCGGGACGGACGCAGCGCCATCGAAAGCCGTGAACTTCAGGTGATCGGAGGTGCGACCGACGCGCTCGCGCCCATTCATGAACACGCCGAGCGATGCAAGAAGGGGCTTTCGATTTCCGTGGCCGAAAGGCTCCAGCGCGGACAGCTCGGTTCCGAGTTCGACACTCACCTCATCGAGCGACACCTCGGCATCGACCTCTCGGGACACATGGAACTGTTCCGCAGGAAGAGAGTCCAGATGCGCCAGAAACAGCTCGCGAAAGCGCGGGAGGTCGTCGGCGGGTAGGGCGAGGCCCACCGCCGCCGCATGTCCCCCAAACCGGGTGATAACCGAGGCGCAAGCATCCACCGCCTGAAACAGGTCAACGCTCCCGACCGAGCGCCCCGACCCCTTCGCCACACCGTCTTCGATGCTGAACAAGAAACTCGGCACGCGGTACTTGTTCGTCATGCGGGAGGCAACGATTCCCTTGACCCCTTCATGCCAGCCCTCACCCGAGAGGACCAGGCCACGCTCCCCAGAGAAGGTGCGCTGGGCCTGTGCCTCTGCAGCCTGCGCGAGCTCGGCCTCAACCGATTGACGGACACGGTTGTGCTCGTCGAGCGCCTGCGCCAGCCCCTCAGACGACCCGGGCTCGTCTGCGAGCAAGAGGTCGAGCGCAACCTTGGGGTCTGCCATACGGCCGGCCGCGTTGAGCCTGGGGGCGAGCGTGTACGCGATCGCGTCGCTAGAGAGTCCTGCAGGGGAGAGTCCGCTGACCGCGCACAGCGCAGAGATGCAGACGCGCGGCGCACGCCTCATCGATTCGACGCCTGCCGAGACAAGCGCCCGATTCTCCCCCGAGAGTGTGACGATGTCAGCAATCGTTCCAAGCGTCGCGAGATCGACGAGCGAGCGCCACGTGTCCGGATAACCGATCAGCGCCCCGACGGCCTGAACGAGTTTGAGCGCAACGCCAGCCCCGGCCAGGTCGCGCGACGGGCATTCGGCGTCGAGCTTGGGATCGGCGACCGCGATTCCTTCAGGAACGCCGCCTCCCGGCTCGTGATGGTCCGTCACCACGACGTCGACGCCGCTCTCTTTGAGCTGTCGGACCTCGGCAACGCTCGAGATTCCGCAGTCCACGGTGACCACGAGCTGCGGTGTGTGCGACAGGGCCCGCTCGATTGCGGCGGCAGAGAGTCCGTAACCCTCGCGGAAGCGGTGCGGCACGATGGCACGAACGTCACCGCCCATTGCGGCAAGCCCTCTGGTCGCCACCGCCGCAGCCGACACCCCGTCGAGGTCGAAGTCACCGAAGACGAGAATCCGCTCTCCCGCCTGGACCGCGTGGGCGACTCTCTCCGCCGCTGCCGCCATACCTGGTATCAGACTCGGGTCGAGCCAGTCCCGGTCGAGCGAAGGCTGCAGGAATCGCGCGGCCTCTTCGGCGTTCCTGACGCCACGAACGGCGAGAACTCGAGACGAGACGCGTGAGAGTCCGGTGGCCGCGGCCAGCGCCTCGACGACGCTCGCGTCAACGGGAGCCAGCGTCCATGGCGTCTGAGGGCATTGCTCGGTCATAGAGTCATCCTAACGGACAGGGCCGACACTGGTGAGTGCCGGCCCCGGTCGGTTTTCGTCAATGGCTGCGCCTAGCTGTTCGCGTACTTCTTCTTGAGCGCGGCGTACTTCGGCTCGGTCTCTTTCCACAGCACATAGATTGGGGTTGCTGTGCCGAACGACGAGTAGGAGCTCACCAACAGCCCGATGGTCAGCGCGAGCGCGAAGTCGTACAGAGTCTCGCCGCCGAAGAAGAGCATCACGACGACGGGAAGCAGCGACAGCACGATCGTGTTTATCGTCCTGACCAGGACCTCGTTGATCGAGTCGTTCGCCATAGACATGAAGCTCTGCTTGGCAAGCCTCTGGGAGTTCTCCTTGACGCGGTGGAACATCACGATGGTGTCGTAGAGCGAGTAACCCAGGATCGTGAGTAGCGCCGCGACCGTGTTCGGCGTCACTTCCTGCCCTAGCAAGGCGTAGATTCCGAGGGTGATGGTTACGTCGTGGAGAAGCGCGATGATGGCCGCGACGGACATCTTGTACTCGAACCGCAACGACACGTAGAGCAGGATAGCGCCGAAAGACAGCGCGAGGGCCAGCATCGCGCGATCGGTGACGTTGCGTCCCCAGCCCGGTCCGATAGTCGTGACCTGGAACGATCCTTGGGGCAGCTCGAGAGTCTTAGACACAGCCACTGCGTGGCCCTGCGCTTCTTCAGCGTTCTGAACATCGGTGCGAACGATGAAGCCTTTGGTGTCGCCAGAGAAGCTCTGGATCGCGGCGTCATCAACGCCCGCATCAGCGAAAGCCTCGCGCACCTGCTCGATCGTCACGTCCCCCGTGTTGATGATGTCGATCTCGGTGCCACCGGAGAACTCGATGCCGAAGGTGAGGCCGCGGAAGGCGAGCGCTCCGATCGAGATGACGAGGAGGACGGCGGAGATGCCGAAGAGGATGTTGCGATGGCCCAGGAAGTCGATGTTGAACCTACGCATTTGCGCCACCCCCCTTCAGAGCCGCAGACCTTGCGGCGGTATCAATCGCCCTTCCGAGTCCCCAGAAGCGTGGGGCCTTGGGGAGTACCGACTCCGAGAGCAGCATGATCAAAGGCCGCTTGAACATGAGCATCATGGCGAAGTCGCAGGCGATGCCGATCATGAGAGTGAAGGCGAAGCCCTTCACGGGTCCGATCGCAACGAAGTACAGCGCGAGACCGGACACGAGAGTCACGAGGTCGGCGTCGACGCTCGTCATCACGCCATGCCATGAGCCTGAGTCGGCGGCGGATCGAATCGTCTTGCCCAGTCCGATCTCTTCTTTGAAGCGCTCGAGGATGAGAACCGAGCTGTCGGCAGCCATACCCACGGTCAGCACGACGCCGGCGATACCCGGCAGGGACAGAGAGAAGAGCCCGAAGCGTGACAGCAGTGCGAGAATCCCGACGAACAGGATGGCGAACACCGCCATCGACGCGACTGCGATGACGCCCAGCCCGCGGTAGATGATGAGCATGTAGAGAGCAACCAAGAGCATGCCAACGGCGAGAGCCGTCAGGCCCTTCTGAAGCGAGTCCTGCCCGAGCGTTGGACCGACGACCCGCGACTCCGAGAACGTGAGCGAGACGGGAAGTGCGCCCGTCTCGAGAACAGTCTTCAGCTGCTTCGCGCTGTCGGCGGTGAAATTGCCGCTGATCTCGGTCTGACCGTCGGTGATCGCATTCTGGACGGTTGGCGCCGACTGCACCACTCCATCGAGGACGATGGCCACGGGCTTGCCGATGTTCGCCGTCGTGAACTCTCCCCACGTCTTGGTTCCGGCTGAGTCCATGGTCACATTGACCACGATCTGGCCGGTCGTCGAGTTCTGGCTCACGGTGGCCTGGGTCACCACTTCGCCCGTCATGAAGACGGCGTCTTGGTACTTCTCTTTGTCGATCCTGGCGTTCGCCTGAGAAGTGATGGCCGCGACGGTTGCAGTGTCCTCGATCGCTTGAACGTTCACGAATTCGAGCTGACCTGTGCTCCCCAAAACCTGTAGGGCCTGCTGAGGATCCTGAATGCCCGGAATCTGTACGAGGAGTGAATCGCTGCCTTGGCGCTGAATGGAAGCCTCCAACGCGCCGAGCGAGTCGACGCGGTTCTTCACAATCGTGTTGGCTCGCTCCATGTCAGCAGCCGTGACGGTAGTGGTGGACTCCGCGGTAAGGATGACCGACAGCCCGCCTCTGATGTCCAGGCCCTGCGTGATCCTCTCGCCCGGAGGCCAGAAGAGCGCTATGGAGGCGACCACGAGAACCCCGGTGATCGCCAGCAATAGAATGTTTTTTTGCTTCCGGTCCATACCCTCGCCTTCCGTACCCGTTTATCGGTGAGCTCCCCCTAGAGGAGCTTGACTCCGTTGATGACGAGCGAGAACTTCGCATCGAGTACCTCGGCAGCACGCCTGCATAGCTGCATCCGCTCGATGAAGATCTCAAAGTACTCCATGATCTGCGTCTCGCTCGTATCGATGTCGATCTCGAGCGTAAGGGTGCGCTCATCGCTGTTAACGCGCAAGAAGGAGCGTTTGACCGCGTAGTTGACGCGGTCGTGGATGTCGAACTTCGACCGGTCCATCTCCCGCACGCGCGTGTGATGTACATCGGACTTGTCGGCCAAGATGCATGCTGCTGCGACCGGCGTGGCTGGGTCGGACGCGTCTTCCTCGTGATTACCCACCGCGTTCATGACGGTCGCGATCTCGTGATAGGGCATACCCAGTCGCGAGAGAGCGGCTCGTGCGATGAAGGCCGCGCTGATCCAGTGATCAGAGCGCGACACACAGTTGCCGATGTCGTGGCAGAAGCCCGCTATCGCGCCAAGCTCGGAGATGCGCTCGTCATAGCCGAGCCGTCTCAGAATATTGCCCGAGATATGCGCTGTGAGATTGGCGTGCCGCAGGCCGTGTTCCGTGTAGCCGATCACACCGAGGTAGTCGTCGCCCATCTGCATGTACGCGAGAAGCTCCGGATCGGTCTGCACGTCTGTCAGGCGGACAACAGGAGTCGTCGAAGCTGCGGCGGCCACTTCTTCGATCGCCGCACGCTGCGCAGCCGCCTGCTGTTCGGCCTCATCACGCATCCGTCGGGGCCTCGTCATCTTCGGCCACGGAACCTGCGTCTGCCTCATCGTCTTCGGCGTCCGCACCAAACTCGGTAGCGGGCAGAACCTGACCCACCGCCGCCGGCGAGATCTCAAACTCGGTCCCGTCGGCAACGCGAATACGCACACGCTCCCCCGCCGCGACCACGGTGGCGTAGATCCCGCCTGCCGTGATGATCTCATCCCCAGGCGCAAGAGCGCTGAGCATGGCACGCTGCTGCTTCTGCCGTTGCTGCTGCGGTCGGATGGCTACGAACCAGAAGACAGCGACGAGCAGAACGATGAACACTATGTTGGAGAATTGAGCACCCATGGCGCATGGCCTTTCTTGAACCCTGCTAGGAACAGGGGCCGCCCATACGGCAGCCGACGGATTATCTTACCTGTTCAGCTTCGCTGAATGAAGCGTTGGCGGCCTGTAGGCATCAGTAATCGTTGGCAGCTTCCGACGCCCGCCACTCCGCGAGCATAGACCCATAGCTACCCGCAGCAATGGCCGCGCGCGCCTTCCGAGTCAGATCCAGTAGGTAGTGCAGGTTGTGTACGGTCAGAAGGATCGCGCCCAGCATCTCTTTGGTGTTGACCAAGTGACGAAGGTAAGCCCTGGAGTACTCGGTACAGGTGGAGCACGAGCATGAGGAGTCCAGCGGGCCGAAATCTCGGGCGAACCGAGCGTTGCGAAGGTTCAGGCGCCCCTCACTCGAGAACGCCGTGCCCAGGCGCGCGGTCCTTGTCGGGAGAACGCAGTCGAACATGTCGATGCCGAGGGCGATCGCTTCGAGCATCGTCGTCGGGTTGCCGACGCCCATGAGATACCGTGGTCGATCGGCGGGCAAGGCCGCGCACACGGGCACCAGCGACTCAAGCATCAGGTCGTGGGGCTCGCCAACGGAGAAGCCCCCCACTCCGTACCCGGGGAATCCGATCTCGCCAAGCCGCTCTACACTCTCCGCTCGCAGCTCAGGGTAGACGCCGCCTTGGACTATCCCGAACAGGGCCTGGTCCTCGCGCGAGTGCGCCACCTTGCATCGCGCGGCCCACTCGGCGCTTCTCCTGACGGCCGTCGCGACCGTGTCTCTCTCGGCTGGATAGGGCGGGCACTGATCGAGCTGCATCACGATGTCGGCACCAAGCTGCTGCTGTATGGCCATATTGTCTTCGGGTGACCACCGGTGCCATGCCCCATCGACAATCGACCGGAAGGTGACCCCGTCGTCGTCGAGTCTGAGCGTGTCGGCCAAGCTGAAGATCTGGAATCCACCTGAATCGGTGAGAATCGCGCGGTCCCAGTTCATGAATCGATGTAGGCCTCCCGCCGCCTCGACCACGTCAGCTCCAGGGCGAAGAAAGAGGTGGTAGGTGTTGGCCAGCACGACTTGCGCACCAACGGCCTTCACTTGATCCGTGGTAACGCCCTTGACCGTCGCCCGAGTGCCCACTGGCATGAACACCGGGGTTTCGATCGGACCATGCGCAGTGTGAAATGTCGCCCGTCGTGCGCCGGTCGCTGAGTCAGTGTTCAGAAGATCGAAGTCGAAGAGAGTCATGCGGGCGATTGTACCCGAGTGGTACCACCGGACACGGTAGACTGTGCCGTGAACTCCTGCCCGCTCGCTGTCGTCCAAGCGGAGTGAGATGAACTACACGACAGCCGAAGACGCCGAACTGCTCGCCGCATCACGGCAGGGCGACCTTGAGGCGTTCGAGGCGCTCGTCCGACGCCACAGTGGGGCCGTGTTTGCGCATGCCACGCGCTTCTTCGGCGACTCCTCGGCCGCCGACGACACCGTCCAGGAGGTCTTCATCAAGGTGTATCGCGGGCTTGACAAGTTCGATGAGCGGTCCCGTTTCTCCACGTGGCTCTATCGCGTCACTCGCAACACGTGCCTTGACCAAGTGCGAGCCGGACGTCGTCGTCCGAACCCTGTGGATCCATTTGAGATCACCGCATCCATGCCCGGGGACCTCTCAGACGAGGTCGCCCTCTCTGTCGCTGTAGAACAGGCGATGCGAGCTTTGGCGCCCGAGGATCGGGATGCCCTGTCGGCAGTCGCCCTCTTTGGGCTGACCTACGCGGAAGCCGGCGAAACGCTCGGCGTTCCGGCGGGGACAGTGAAGTCCCGGGTCTTCAGGGCCCGCCGTACACTCGCGGCCACGCTCGGAATCTCGAAGGGCGGTGCGTAGTGGACTGCATGCGAGCCCAAGAGCTTATCTCCGAGGCACTAGACCGCGCGCCACTCGAAGCCGCCACTCTCTCGGAGGCGAAGGAGCACTGCCGCGAGTGCCCCGAATGTGCAGCGTTCGTCCGTGCGATGCTTGCGGTTCAGCGAGCGGAACCTCCCGCAATCCCGGCTGACCTGATCGAGCGAACCATGTCGAAGGTGGAGGCGGAGTCCGTGCGGGCTCAGTCCAACGTCTCGAGAGCCGTTCCTGGCGTCTCCACGCAGGAGCCTCTCCCCGACGATGCGACTGCGGCGTCGAGCCGCCCCGCGCGAACATGGACCGAGCTCGCGGGCAGAGCACTTGAGCCACAGCATAGGAGGGCACTCGTGATCTGGGCGAGTGCCGCAGCAGTGATCTTCGTTGCCGCTGGCGTCGGGGCGGTTGCAGGAGTGCGCACGATCCTCATCCCCCAGCGCTCGGCGACCTACGTCTACGAAGGGGCGACTGAGTCGGGGGTCACCGACTCGTCTGGGCGCGCTACCCAGCAGGACCAGCTTGCGACCGCCCCTTCTGCCGAGGCCGGCGCCACCGAACCCGCTCCCTCGCTCATCACCATGGATGGAACGGCGTACCGCCTGACCGGCGCGGCCAGCGGCGTCGACGCAACGAGTCTTGAGACTCTTGGGACAACTCGCTCGGCTCTGGATTCGGGGGGTGCGGCGCGAACACGCGAGGTGCTCGGGACAGTCCCGTCGGCGTCTGTCTACGTGGACGGAGAAGACGGGCTGCTCGCCTTCGAGCGCATTACGAGGACGTACGGTGGCCGCGTGTACGTGCTACAGAGTCGTGAGATCAACGAGTTCGGCGAATGGCCGAGCCTACCAGCGGGCATCAACGAACCCACGTCGGCCAGCGGGGCGCCCTCGTTCGAGCAGGACGGCACCGACGACTTCGGGACCCCCGTGTACCGTCTTCGCGCCTCGTCCGCCGAGGATGGGATCGCCATCGCGCCGAACCCGCCTTCGCCCGATCCTGTCGCAGGCACGCCCAGCTGGACATGGTGGGCGCCCGCCGACTAGCACGACCAACCTGCTAGAGGATGAGCATCGCATCACCGAAGCTGAGGAATCGGTACTTGCGCTCGATCGCCTCCTCGTACGCCTGCATCACCGTCTCCCGTCCGGCAAATGCGCTCACCATCATCACGAGGGTGGAGCGTGGGACGTGGAAGTTCGTGACCATCGCGTCGACAACGCCGAAACGGAAGCCCGGGAGGATGAACAGACTCGTGGGTCCTTCGGTGGCAACCACACCATCGGCATCTTCGTCGTATGCGCTTTCAAGTGCCCGGACGCTCGTCGTGCCGACCGCGATCACTCGGCCGCCGGCTCGACGAGTCTCATTGACCGCTGCAGCCGTCGACTCTGAGACTCGGAAGTGCTCGGTATGGATCCGATGTTCCTCCGGGTCCTCCTCGCTCACCGGACGGAAGGTGTCGAGACCAACATCCAGCTCCACAGTCACCACCGATGCACCGGCATCACGGACTCTGTCGAGAAGCTGGTTCGTGAAATGAAGCCCGGCCGTGGGCGCGGCAGCGGATCGTTCGTCTGCCGCGAAGACGGTCTGATACTGGTCGGCATTCTGTAGGGGCTCCGTGAGGTAGGGTGGCAGCGGCATCTGTCCAAGCCGGTGAACGGCACCGAGAAATGATGTCCCGTGCGGCGTGAACTGGACCAATCGTCCTCCGCTTTGATCCAGGTGTTCCACAACGAGCCCCGTGAGCATCCCGTCGCCGAAAACGATCTTCGCGCCGGGCTTGAGCCGACGTCCCGGCCTGACCAGACACTCCCAAGCGTTCGTGTAGCGCTCGCGAAGGAGGAGGACCTCGGCCTCGCCTCCCGTTTCGTCTTTCAGTCCGACAAGGCGTGCAGGCAGGACCTTCGTCTCGTTGACGACAAGGAGGTCCCCATCGTGAATGTAATCGGGTAGGTCGGTGAAGACACGATGGTCGGTCTGCCCGGACCTCCTATCGAGCACGAAGAGGCGACAGCTGTCGCGCGGCTCGGCAGGTCTCTGAGCGATCAGGCCGGTAGGTAGCTCGTAGTCGAAATCATCAGTTCGCACGCGTTGTAGACCTCCAACATGCAATACGTCATGAACGCGACGAGTGTAGCGCAGCAGGAAGCTCGGCGAATGCTACGATACGCAGGCCATGCGACCTCACCTCTCGGCAGCCGACCTCCACGTACACACCACCGCATCCGACGGTACCGCCTCTCCAGCCGATGTGCTTGAGTGGGCGTCCGAGGCAACGGATCTTGCGGTGGTGGCCATTTGCGACCACAACACCAATGAAGGTGCCCTCGAGGCTGCGTCCATAGCCCACCGGTACCGTGTCGAGGTGGTAGTCGGCCAAGAGGTCGAGAGCTCAGACGGGCACATTCTGGGCCTATGGACCCCCGAATGGGTGCGCCCCGGTCGTCCTGCTGCCGAGACTGTCTCAGACATCCACCGACAAGGTGGCCTCGCTATCGTCGCCCACCCGTTCGCACCTCGCTGGTGGCACAAACACGGGCTCTGCCGAGGCGAGCCGGAGGTCTACGACCGCGTCGCCTTCGATGGTGTCGAGGTAGCAAACTCAACCCCGCTGCTGTTTCTCGCGAACGTCCGCGCTCGGCACTACTGGCGAGGGAACCGTGCGCGCCTCGCCGCAACGGGAGGAAGTGACGCCCACATGCTCTCGGTCGTCGGCACGAGTCGCACGGCTTTTCCCGGGTCAACAGCCGAGGACTTGCGAGTCGCCATCGAACGGCGTGAGACACGAGGCTGGGGTCCGAGCATCCAGCCTCTCAGAGCCCTGCGATACGCCCTCAAGGTCCCCGAGATCAAAGAGCGCGACGCCGAGCGCAAGCAGCGCGAGGCCGAGCGAGGCGTCGAGGGGTGCGCGGGGTGCGATTCGTGCAATCGAAATGCCCAGGATAAGGAGACCGACAGCTAGTCCGAAGTCCCACGACTGTTCGGCTGCGGGATCGGTTGCGACTGTCGCTTGGCTGCCCGAGCCGCTCGGCGTGCCTCTCGTTCTTCCCGAGCCTCGATTTCGCTCAAGAGGCACCCACAGTAGTTCTGCCGATACATGCCGAGTTCCCGCGAACGCGAGGTGGCCGCAGGGTATCGATCGCGAAAATCGCGGTGGACATAGTCGATGCCGACCGCCCGGGCCGCCCCTTCCCCTTCTTCATCAATCGCTCCGGCGTCCTGATACGGACTGACGGTGAGAGTGGTTGCGAGCGCGTCGTATCCCTCTCGCGCGGCCCAGTCGGCGACGAGACCAAGCCGTAATCGGTAGCACGCCCTGCATCGCGCTGCTCGGTCGGAGCCGTGCCGCCCGACCTCGGTCAGCCAAGCCGCCGGATCGTAAGGTACCTCGACCAAGGGCACCCCGACCGCTTCCGCGTAGGAGGCAAGGGTGTCTCGGCGTCTCTCGTACTCCCCAAGAGGATGGATGTTGGGATTCGCATACACGATGACGAGGGAGGCTGCGTCCGGTGCGAGTGCGTCGAGGGGCTCGATGAGGCAGGGGCCGCAACAGGCGTGTAGGGCGAGTTTCATGATTGCGAGGATACTACCCCGCGTGCAGCAGGGCGATGCAGGACTGTGCGGGGGATGCCGGGCCAGCCTCATCCTCAAAAAGGGAAGCGGCCGCGAAAGGGGCCGCTTCTCCATATTTGGCTTATTGATGCTGAGGGGTTCTAGGCGGTGCGGACGTTGCTCGCCTGCTCCTTGCCGTTGCGACCCACGGTCACATCGAAGCTCACGGTCTGACCCTCGTCGAGGGTCTTGAATCCATCCATCTGGATCTCACTGAAATGAACGAAGAGGTCCTCGCCGTCGTCCTGAGAGATGAACCCGTAGCCTTTGTCCGGGTTGAACCACTTGACCGTACCCTCAGCCATGCCTACCTGTCCTTCCGCCCCGCGGGGCTGCAACATGGCGGCACGTCGCAGCGCGCCGCGGACTGACGGGCCCCTCCGTGCCGCCCGCCAAGAAAAGCATAGCCCGAGGCACAGACGCGCGGCAACTGGCAGTGGAACGCGCTGACAGCGCACCGGGGCTCTACTCGTTCGCGCCCTTCTGCCGTCTTGTCAGGAAGGCCAGCGCGGCGGCGGCGAGGACGAGCAGCCCGATCAGAAGGGCGATGATGGTTCCAGTGTCCGGCAAGCCACTCGGCTCCGGCGACTCGGCTCCGCCAACCGTGTAGCCGAGGGAGATTCGCTGCGAGTCGCCATCACCCAGCCTCTTCGGCGGCAGCGTGTACAGGCTCTCCCCTACGTCATTCTGGTCAGGGGCTCCGGTCGGCGCGGGCTCTATCGTGACGTTGCTCGCACCAGCGGGCACCCGAACCGAGAACTTGGTGAGCTCCGATGGAACCGCCTGCACGAAGTCAATGACGGCGGACTGGGTCGCGCCGTCCACCGTGAGGGGCGTGCCGGATAGCTCGATCTGCGCCTGGAGTTGCTGCGATAGCTGGAACTCCGCGTACTGACCGCCTTCGCCCTCTTTGATCTCGTAGGGGCGCTGCTGGTCCTGACCGCCCTCCTCGGCAATCTCGCCGGCCCAGTCGATCGTCATTCCTGCCAGGACCGGGAGCCTCACAGTGACGGGCAGCTCGGTGTCCTCCGGCAGAGTGGTCCCGACGATGACGATGGCCTGCCCCGCCTGTGCACCGGCCCATAGCTGCACGTCCATTTCGGGCGCGGCCGGTGTAGCTGCCAGAGCCACGGATGCAAGGAGCACCTGCAGGACGACTGCGGGCACAAGTGCGGCGAGTAGCTTGGATCGCATGTTCACTCCTCGATACCGGCGACGCGTGCGGCCGCCTGGGCCGTGTTGAGTACAAGCATGGCTCGTGTCATAGGCCCCACTCCCCCCGGAACGGGCGTTATCCACGAGGCGACGGGCTCAACGGCGGCGAAGTCGACGTCTCCGACCATACCGGCTTCGGTCTGGTTGATGCCGACATCGATGACAACCGCACCAGGCTTCACGTACTCGCGGGTAACCATCCGGGCGCGCCCAACCGCGGCGACTAGGATGTCAGCCTCACGGCAGACAGCCGGAAGATCGCGTGTCTTCGAATGGCAGATAGTTACCGTCGCATTTCGCTCGAGGAGCATCAGCGACATCGGCTTGCCAACGATCGTTGAACGGCCTATCACGACCGCGTTCTTGCCGGAAGGGTCGATGCCGTAGTGGTCTAGCATCGCCATGACTCCCCAGGGCGTGCACGCCCGCGGACCGGGTATCCCCCGCACGAGCTTGCCGAGACTTGCCGGGTGAAAGCCGTCGACATCCTTGTCCGGGTCGATGCGCATCACGGCACGCTCGGCATCGAGTTGGCGCGGAAGCGGCATCTGCACGAGGATCCCGTGCACGGCAGGATCGGCATTGCACTCGTCGATCAGCGAATCGAGATCGGCCTGCCCGATGTCGGCGGGGCGGCGGAAGTCGAAAGAACGGATACCGACATCCGCGCAGTCACGCTCCTTCATGCGTACGTATGAGTGGGACGCCGGGTCATCACCGACGAGAATCACGGCAAGTCCGGGCTCCACCCCCTGCGCACGCGCGCGACTGACAATCTCAGCCGCCTTGGTTTTGGTTTCAGCCGCAACCAGTTTGCCGTCGATGATCTCCGCCATCTTGAGTCCCTTTCTAGAACAGACCGCGTATGGTGCCGTCGGTCTCGATGTCGATGTTCTCACCCGCGGGCCGGGCAGGAAGGCCCGGCATGGTCATGATGTCGCCGCAGAGCGCGTACAGGTACCCTGCCCCTGCCGATAGACGGATGTCCCGCACATGAAGAGTCCACCCGGAAGGCGCACCTTTGACTGTCGCATCGTCGGTGAGAGAAAGGTGCGTCTTGGCCATGCACACGGGCAGCCGAGCGTAGCCCATCCCACTGAAGAGGCCGATCGCGCGTCGCGCAGCCGGCGCGAACTCCACGGAGCCCGCGCCGTACAGCTTGGTCGCGATCTTGCGTATCTTCTCCTCGACCGAGTCGCTCTCGTCGTACGTGAACTCAAGTGACGAGGGCTGCTCGCAAGCTTCTGCGACGGCCTCCGCCAGCTCTATCCCGCCCATTCCACCGGCCTCATGCATTGAGTGGGTCACCGCGGCAAACGCTCCAGCTTCGAGCGCGGCCTGACGGATCAGCGCGTGCTCGGCGGGAGTGTCCGTCGGGAAGCTGTTGACCACGGCTACGACCGGAATCCCGAATGAGCGAACGTTCTCAACATGCTTGAGAAGGTTGGGCATGCCCAAGGCGAGAGCCTCGAGGTCCTCCTGCATCAGTGCTGGGTCCAGCGGGTATCCCGACCGTACCGCGTAGCGCCCCGAGTTGGCCTTGAGCCCCCGTACCGTCGCGACAAGAACGGCGCAGCTCGGCCGCAGTCCGCTCGCCCGGCACTTGATGTTCACGAACTTCTCGGCACCCATGTCGGCGCCGAAGCCGGACTCTGTGACAACGTAGTCAGCTATCTTGAGGCCGAGCCGGTCGGCGACCACCGAGCTGTTGCCGTGAGCGATGTTGGCGAACGGACCTGCGTGAACGAGAACGGGGCCGCCCTCGAGGTTCTGCAGCAGGTTGGGCATGATGGCCTCGCGCATCAGCGCCGCCATCGAACCCGCGACCTTCAGGTCCTCCGTCGTCACAGGCCGCCCGTCTCGCGTGGACGCGACCACGATGTTGCCTATCCGCCGACGCAGGTCCTGCAGATCCGTCGCCAAGGCGAGGATCGCCATGAGCTCGCTGGCGGAGGTGATGTCGAAGCCGGTCTCTCGCGGGATCCCGTTCGTCCGACCACCCAGGCCGACAACGATGTCGCGAAGAACGCGATCCGATATGTCGACCACTCGGCGCCACGTGATTGCGGACGGATCCATGCCGAGGCTGTTGCCGTGGTAGAGGTGGTTGTCCACGAACGCCGCGCCGAGGTTGTGTGCCGCACCCACGGCATGGAAATCGCCGGTGAGGTGGAGGTTGACGTCCTCCATCGGAACGACCTGCGCGAATCCACCGCCCGCCGCGCCACCCTTCACCCCGAAGACGGGGCCGAGGGAGGGCTGGCGGATGCACGTGACGGCCGATCGTCCCGTGGCTCTCAACGCCTGGCCGAGTCCGACGGTCGTGAGCGTCTTGCCTTCGCCCAAAGGGGTTGGCGTTATCGCCGTGACGTCGACGAGGTGCCCGTCGGGCTGAGGAGAGAGGCGGTCAATCGCCGCAAGCGACACCTTCGCCTTGAACCGGCCGTACGGCTCGAGTTCGTCGGCGAGCAGGCCAAGCTCCTCTGCCACTTCTGCAATGGGACGCAGGGTCGCCCGTTGAGCGATCTCGATGTCGGACAGCACCTGAAGCAGAGCCTTCCCGTCGGGGGGCGAAAATCGCGGACAGTGTAACACGCGTATAAGGCCGAACAGGGCTGCGTCATCCGAGAAGGCTACTGGCGTTTGACTGCCTCGAGGAGGGCCTTGAACTCATCTGTACCCGCCAGACCCACGAGCTCATAGCAAGCTGATTCCGAGGTTGTGATGACAGCACCGGCATGGCCAAGCCGAGTGAGGGCCAGTTCATGATGCTCCGCCTCGCGGGAGCAGCAGGCGTCTCCGGCTACATGGACGTCGAACGCTTCACGCAGTCCGGCCAGTGCGGTCTGTGTCACGCAGATGTGCGTCTCCATCCCTGCGACAAGCAGTTGCCGCCTCCCGAGGGCAGCGACGGCATCGCAGAATGTCGCATCGCAGAAGCAGTCAAATGACACTTTGTCGGCGGTAAGGACCGTTGCGCCGGATTGGCGCACCTCCTCGAGCACCTCCACAAGCGGAGGTTCAACGTCTCCAAGCCCTCGCGGATATTGCCGAGTGACCAAGATGGGAACTCCCACAATCGCTGCGGCTCGAATCATCAGCGCTGTCCGGCGAATCACGAGTTCTCGGCGAGCCATGGCTGCAGCGAGCCGTTCCTGTATGTCGATGACAACCAAAGCCGTGTCCGACCGTGCCAGCACACCAGTGGAAGGAATCACGGGTAAGACACCTCCTGACGACCGACAGCGAACCAGGACACCGATTGTAGGCGGGTGAGCGTACGGGTATAAACTTCCAGCTGGTGAACGGCCGAATCCGCTCCATCAACGACACGGAGGACGACCATGAGTGACGCACCCATCCTCGGAGGATTGAACCGAGTGGCCGACCCTGAGTCCGCAGGGGATTTCGAGAACAAGCACACACCCAACATGGAATGCACCCGCGAGGGCGACAAACTCCGCGTCCACGTTTGGATGGGCCACGGAGTACCGCACCCGAACCAGCCCGACCACTTCATCGAATGGATCGACGTTCTCGTCAACGACCTCCCGGTGGAGCGCTTCACGTTCGGCGCCGTCGTGGCCGATCCGGATGTGACTTGCCTTCTGAACGTCGAACCGGGCAGCAAGTTGACCGCCATCGAGAGCTGCAACCTGCACGGGCTGTGGGCGTGGGACGTCACGGCACCGTAGACAGCGTTGCGTCGACCGACTCTAGGCCCCGGGGCTCCCGCTCTGGGGCCTTTGTCGTACCGCAAACGTGCTCTACCTCCCACACAGGCCTGTGAGGGTTGCCTGCCCGAGCACATGCCCCCGCACAGCCCGTTCGATCTCCTGCGCGGTCGGCTGCTCGGGCAGCTCGAGTCGCTGAATGTCGAGAGCGTAGAGGGTGAAGACGTAGGGATGCTCCCCGGTTCCCGGAGGCGGCCCCGGCCCGCTCCAGCCCACAGTGCCGGCGGTGTTCCTCAGCTCCCTTGCACCCTCCGGGATTGCCGCACTCGATGCCCCCGCATCAAGCGCGGATACGGAAGGCGGAATCTCGACGAGCACCCAGTGAACCCACATGCGTGCAACCGGAGCAAGATCGACGACGGCGAGCGCAATCGACAGCGCATCATCTGGCGTCCCGCCCCATCTGAGCGGAGGCGACACGTTGTCTCCGCCTGCCTTCGCTGCAACGTACCGCGCAGGTATGGCGGTCTGGTCGTCAAATGCCGAGGAAGTGAGCTCCATGCGCCTCATCCCGCGACTATTCCCAGATACGAAAGTTCAGTTCGCGCGATCCGGGTTGAGCAGCGCGAGCACCGCAGCCGACTGTTGGCGCCGAATGTTCGCCTGCATCAGCTCACCGACGCGCTCCAGTGCATCGCCTTGAATCGCTAGCGCCTTGCCCACCAGCTCGATGACCCGGTCGTCGAGGTTGTTCATCTCGAGGAGCGATGCCAAGCTCTGCGGAGAGAGGCGTGCGGCGAGCTGCGGATCGATGTCGAGCGCGAGGCCGATCGCTTCCTCGGCAAGCTCGTACGTTTCCTCATCGCTCCCGAGGCGAAGCATCTCAACAGCGCGGCGAACGAGTCCACCGAGTTGCTCGATGAGACGCAGAACGTAGTCCGACTGGTACTGCATGTCCTACGCCTCCTTTCGCGACGCCTCTCGCTCCGAGCGGCCTCGCTGATAGGCCCACGGGAGAGGGCAGGTGTCTGGTCCTTGCACCAATGCTCGGCATTCTCGGTCGATGCCTTGAAGCGTCCCGTTGAAGACGAAGTGATGGAACGGGAGCACCAAGTACCAGTACATCCTGCCGAGAACACCCTTCGCATCGAATATGGCCGTTTGTCGGACTAGTGTACCGTCCTCGCCTTCGAACAGTTCGTACATCAACCAGAGACTACCCGTTTCCCAGTGGCTGGCAGGGCTTGCGCACGGGCACCCCCACATGAAAGGGCGACCCGCTGGGGCCGCCCTTTCTGGAGCTGTGCTGTTTTGATTGGTGAGTTACGCCTTGCGGACGTTGCTCGCCTGCTCCTTGCCGTTGCGGCCGGTGGTCACGTCGAACTCGACGGCCTGACCCTCGTCGAGGCTCTTGAACCCGTCCATCTGAATCTCCGAGAAGTGTACGAAGAGATCCTCGCCACCCTCGCGCTCGATGAAGCCGTAGCCCGTGTCCGGGTTGAACCACTTGACCGTACCAGTAGCCATCAAAGACCTACTTTCCGCCCCGCCAGGGGCAAACAAAAAGCGACGCGCCCATCGCGTTTGCACCCAGTAGGTGCTGGACTGCTACGCGAGGCCACGCCGCAAACCCAGGAGCCGCCTTCGACTCCAAAGCAAAGTATGAGCGAATCTGGTGGCGCTTGTCGAGAGCCTGTTCTAGAACAAGCCCCGCTGGTCAGGTGCAGTGCTGGGAGCTGTCAAGCCGAGGTGTTCGAAGGCACGTGCGGTCGCCTGACGTCCCTTCGGAGTCCGCATCAGTAGCCCGAGCTGAAGCAGGAACGGCTCGTACACATCCTCGAGGGTGTCCGGCTCCTCGCCGACTGCACTCGATAGAGTGTTCAGACCAACCGGCCTGCCTGCGAAGGTCTCGGCGAGCGTGGTCAGGATCTTCACATCCATCCAATCAAGCCCGAGGTGATCTACTTCGAAGAACGCCAACGCCTCCGCGGCGACGTTCTCGTCGATGTCACCCGCGTGGCGCACCTGCGCGTAGTCGCGTACCCGCCTGAGGAGGCGGTTGGCGAGCCGAGGCGTACCGCGGCTTCGCCGGGCTATCTCCGCAGCGCCTTCCCCGTCGACATCGACACCGAGAATCCCAGCTGACCTCTCGACGATCGACTGCAGCTCGTCCGGGCTGTAGTAGTCAAGCCGGAAAGCCATACCGAAACGGTCTCGGAGCGGGCCGGTGAGCAGACCCGTCCTGGTGGTCGCCCCGATCAGCGTGAACTTCGGCAGGTCCAGGCGGATCGAGCGCGCTGCGGGCCCTTTTCCGATGATGATGTCGAGGTTGAAGTCCTCCATCGCCGGATACAGCACTTCCTCCACCGCCCGGTTCAGGCGGTGGATCTCGTCGATGAAGAGCACATCCTAGCGGCCGAGCTTTGTGAGAATGCCCATGAGATCCGCCCCCTTGGTGAGGGCCGGGCCGTTGGTCAC
>DATHUB010000231.1:0-4498 GCA_035462695.1 Coriobacteriia bacterium
CGGCGCCCGGGTCGCGCTGGTCGAGGCACGTCGAGTGGGCTCGGCAGTCACAGGCCACACCACCGCCAAGGTAACGGCCCAGCACGGCCTCGTCTCGGCCAACGTGTCGTCGGATGCGCGTGTCCCTTGGTTGCGCGCGAACATCGCCGCGGTCGAGAGGCTGCAGACACTCTCGACCTGGGTGGGAGAGTCCGCCGCTTTCGAGCGAGCCGACTCACATGTCTACACAGACTCCGCCGACATGCTGTCGTCGCTAGAGCGCGAGGCGCGGTTGTACGAACAGGCGGGCGTGTTGGGCCGCATGCTGTCCGCCAGCGAGCTTCCGGAAGGGGTTCTCGGCGCCGTACAGCTTCAGGCGCAAGCGCAGATCGATCCCGTCGCGCTGGTCGACGGACTGCTCGACACCGCCCCGGATTCACTCAAGGTGTTCGAGCAGAGCCGAGTTCACTCAATCTCTGAGGAGGCCGGAACGGTTGTTGTCCAGGCCGCGCAAGGCGAGGTGCGAGCCGATCAGGCGATCATCGCATCGCACGTCCCGTTCTTCGACACCCTGCTGTATATGACGCGGCTCTTTCAGGAGCGCAGGTATGCATTCGAGATCGAGACTCCTTCACCGGCGCCCGAGGGGATGTGGTACTGCGAGGACACCACGGGCGTGCACTGGCGAAGCATATCGGGCGCGGCGTCGCGCAACCTCGTGGTAAGCGGCGGCGGACACAAGGCCGGACAGGGCGGCGACGAGCGTGCGGCGTATTCGAAACTCGAGGACTCGTGTCGAGCGATGTTCCCCGGCGAGCTGCGATTCGCTCGGCACTGGTCCACCCAAGACGCGCACACACCCGACGGCCTCCCCTACGTCGGCAAGATGCACGGGCGTGATCGCTGCTACATGGCGTCAGGATTCCAGGGCTGGGGCATGACCACGAGTGTCGTCGCTGCCGACGTGCTCACCGCTCTGGTGCGCCACGAAAAGCACGAGCTGACCGACATGCTCACACCGGCTCGTGTTCGAGCGGGCGGGATGGTCAAGCTTGCCGTGGAGAACGCGGACGTCGTCGCCAAGGCGTTCACTCACGAGCTTTCGCAGGTGGGCGATCCCGAGCAGGTGCCTGCCGGTTCCGGCAGAACCATGCGCGCGCCGCAGGGTCATGTCGCAGTCATGCGCGGCGAGGACGGAACGCTCCACATCAACCAGGCTCACTGCACGCACATGCGCTGCGGCGTCGAGTTCAACGAGGCCGAGGGTACTTGGGACTGCCCCTGCCATGGCTCGCGCTATCTCGGCGATGGAAGCTGGCTTCACGGGCCGACTCGCCGCGGCCTCGACCCCGTTGCCGAAGATGATCACGCGGAGACCAGCGATGGCTAGCGCCGCACCGCACGGACACCTCGCGCGCTATCGAGAGGTCGCCACGGTGCTGGCGGAGGAGGGCCTCGGAGCGGTCGCCGTCCGGATGGGTCTCCCCGGGGCACTCAGAGGAGCGCGCGAACTCGAGCGCGACGCCACGACCCCCGAACGGTTGCGGCGATCGCTCGAGCGCCTGGGCCCGGCTGCGGTCAAGGTCGGCCAGATGCTGTCGACGAGGCCGGACCTGCTCCCGGAGGAGTACCGCGTCGAGCTGAGGCGACTCCAGGACCATGTGTCACCCATCTCATACGATCTCGTCGCCGAGGTGATCCGTGTCGAACTCGGCGGCCTGCCCGAGGAGGTCTTTGAGCATTTCGAGCACGAACCCTGGGCATCGGCCTCCATCGGCCAGGTCCACGCCGCACGGCTGCCGGGCGGTGCCGAGGTCGTCGTCAAGGTTCAGCGCCCGGGTGTGATTCCTACCGTTGAGACGGATCTGGACATCATGCTCACGCAGGCCCGCAGAATCGACGCATCGGGAGTCGTGTCGGATGGCATCGACGTTCTCGGCGTTGCCGAGGAGTTCGCGCGAGCGGTACGAGCTGAGCTCGACTACCTCACCGAGGCCGACAACGTCGAGCGGTTCTCGGCGATCTTCTCTGATTCCGAGGAAGTCCGCATACCTCACGTCTTTCGCGATTTCACCAGCCGCCGCGTGCTAACGCTCGAGCGGCTCTACGGCATCCCCTTCAACCGCCCCGACCTGCTCGACGAGGCGCACATCGACCGGCACGACCTGGCGAACCGCGGAGTGTGCGCGTATCTCGAGCAGATCTTCGAGTTCGGCGTCTTCCACGCGGACCCGCATCCGGGCAACCTCTTCGCCCTGCCGGACAACCGAGTCGGCTTCACCGATTTCGGCCGAGTGGGAACGGTGTCCCCGGGCGTCGGTGACATCGCCGCCGACTTGCTGCTCGGAGTCATCGACCGTGATGCGGACTTGGCCGCCGACGCACTGCTCTCGGCCAGCCAGGATCCGGGAAACGTCCACTACGAGGAGCTAAGACGAGAGCTGTCGACGCTCATCGGCAAGTACTGGGGCGCCGCGCTCGCCGAGATACGCGTCGGCGAGCTCGTGGAGGACCTGCTCGAACTCGTTCGGGCCCAGCATCTCGCCCTGCCCTCGGATCTCGCATTGCTCATGGCGACGATGGCGGTACTCGAGGGGGTCGGGCGAGATCTCGATCCCTCCTTCGACTTCGTCGAGGTGGCCCGTCCGTACGCGGATCGGATGGCGCGGGAGCAGCTGAATCCGGAGCGCGTGACTCGCACCGTCCTCAGGACTGCGCGCCGCCTCATGCGCACAACGAGTCAGCTGCCCTCGGCCCTCGAGAGGGCATTGCGGCGGGTCGGTGACGGCGAGTTCCGTGTCGCGATGCGGCCCGACGGGTTCGAACGCTTCCTCGACCGCGCCGAGGAGATGGTCGACCGGCTCGCGTTCGCCATTCTGGTGGCGGGCTTCATCGTCGGTTTCTCGAGGCTTCTGTCCGTCGACGGGCTTCCGCGCTGGATCCAGGTGCTGCTCTTTCTCGGCATGCTCGGAGCCCTGTTTGTGAGCGCGTGGATGTTCATATCCATCCTGCTGGCGCGGTGGCGAGGCAGGCGCACCTGACCGGCTCCGTCCCCTCGATCCACTCGGCTACCAGTAGCGCTCGACGCCGTAGTAGTCGTAGACCCCGCCGAGCCAACTCTGGTCCGCCGCCTCGGGCCAGTCGCTCCTGTCGAAGCCCGGCGCGTTCTCAAGACGGCGCTTATCCATGTCCATCCGGAAGCAGTGGTTCTGCGTGTCGACAGTCAACGCCTTCCACGGCACGGCGAACAGCTTCTCACCCATGCCGAGCAGACCCCCGAACGACAGCACCGCGTAGGAGATGCAGCCCTTCTGAAGGTCGAGCATGAAGTCTTCGATCTTGCCCAGCTTCTCATCGTTGAAGTTCCGGACCTCGTCGCCCGCGAGCGTCGACGTTGAGAGCACACGAACCTGCGTCATCTGGTCCATCCCTGTCACTCCTCCCCCGCTTGCACGTCAAACAGCGCCCGCCCCCAAGGTCGCCTGTAGGTCTATACGCACGCGACACCATCAGTTAACGAGGCTGTTTCTGGCAGGGTGGCCGACGGGGACATACTGTCGCAAGGACACCAAGTGAAAGGCGCGGCCCGATGCCACGAGCACTTTGGAAAGGTGCGATCTCGTTCGGACTCGTCACGATTCCCGTCGGCCTTGTCACGGCCGAGGACAAGGGAAGCGACGTCGACTTTCATATGCTCGACAAGAAGACGATGTCCCGCGTGAAGCAGAAGCGTGTCGCCGAGACGAGCGGCGATGAGGTCGTGTGGGACGACATCGTGAAAGGCTACGAGTACGCGAAGGACCAGTACGTGGTCCTCGAGCCCGAGGAGATCGAGGCCGCGAATCCTAAGGCGACGCATACCATCGATATCGTGGGTGTGGTCTGCGGGGAGTGTATCGACCGACCGTTCTTCAACAAGCCGTACTATGTCGTGCCCGAAGCGGCCGGCAAGAAGCCATACGCCCTTCTCCGGGAAGTGTTGCGCAAGAACAATCAGGTGGCGGTCGCCCGCGTCGTCTTGCGCACGAGGCAGTACCTGGCCGCTCTCTTCCCCGAGGGCGATGCACTCGTGCTGGACCTGCTTCGGTACGCCGACGAGCTCCGCGATCCGGCAGATCTCGACCTGCCGGCGAGCGATCTGGCAGAGGTGGGAGTGAGCGAGAAGGAAGTGGCCCTCGCCGAGCAGCTCATCTCGGCCCTCGTCGAGGACTGGGACCCAAACCAGTACACCGACGACTACCGCAACGACCTGCTCGATCTCATCAAGCGCAAAGTCGAGGAAGGCGGCCGCACGATCACCTCCATGCCGGGCAAGGAGGCGGCTCCAGGGGGAGAAGTCGTCGACATCATGGACTTGCTCAAGCGGAGCCTCGAGGCAGCCGAGCAGGAGAAGGCCGGCGGAGCCGAGGCAGCCAAGGGCGACGAGAAGCCGTCGAAGAAGCGGAAGCGTGCCTAGGTGGGCACGCTCGACGAGTACCGACGGAAGCGCGACTTCGGAGTCACGCCCGAACCGTCAGGC
>DATHUB010000232.1:0-1741 GCA_035462695.1 Coriobacteriia bacterium
GCCACATACGCGTCGAGCGGCTTGGACAGGTTGAGAGAGAGCGACTACGCGCGGCTCGATGCTCTCGGACACGTGTACCTCGACTACACCGGAGGCGGGCTCTACGGCGAGTCACAGGTGCGCGAGCACTATCAGCTGCTCTCCGAAGGCATCTTCGGCAACCCGCACTCACACAACCCGACATCGCTCGCGGCGACCGATCTCGTCGAAAGCGCTCGCGGCGCCGTTCTCCGGTTCTTCAACGCCGATCCCGCCGAGTACGACGTCGTCTTCACCCCCAACGCGAGCGGGGCACTGAAGCTGGTCGGTGAGGCCTACCCCTTCGGGGAGGGCGACCGCTATCTGGTCTCCTACGACAACCACAACTCGGTCAACGGCATCCGCGAGTTTGCCGGTCGGGCGGGAGCGCAGATCGTCTACCTTCCCGTGCGAAATCCAGAGCTGCGTCTTGATGCAGAGATCGTTGAACATGGCCTCGCGCAGCTGGCTCCAGGAACACACGGCCTGTTCGCGTATCCCGCCCAGTCGAACTTCAGCGGCGTCCACCACATGATGGAGTGGGTAGACCGGGCGCAAGCACTTGGTTGGGACGTGCTGCTCGACTGCGCTGCGTTCGCCCCGACCAACCGACTCGACCTATCCGCGGTCAAGCCCGACTTCGTCCCACTGTCGTTCTACAAGATGTTTGGCTATCCCACCGGCGTCGGCGCTCTTATTGCCCGCCGGGAGTCGCTCGCCCGTCTCTGCCGCCCGTGGTTCGCGGGCGGCACCATCACGCTTGCGTCCGTCTCGGCAGGATCGCACCAGCTCGCCGATGGCCATGCCGGGTTTGAAGACGGCACCGTCGACTACCTCGGCCTCCCCGCCGTTGAGATCGGCCTCGCCCGTCTTGAGTCGGTGGGCATTGATGCGGTGCATGCGCGGGTTGAGGCGCTTGCGAGCTGGTTGCTCGCTGAGATGGCCGACTGGAGGCACAGTAACCAGGCGCCTATGGTTCGCATCTTCGGGCCCGAGACCATGGACCGCAGAGGCTCCACGATCGCCTTCTACCTGCTCGACCCCGAAGGCGCGGTCTACGACGTCTACCGCATCGAGGCACTAGCGGGCGAGCGCCTAATCTCCGTGCGAACCGGGTGCTTCTGTAACCCCGGTGACGGCGAGGTCGCGCACAGCATCTCGGCCGAAGAGATGAGCGAGTGCTTCCGCTCGACTACCGTGCCGGCGACCCTCATCGACTGCCAGCGCCTCATCGAAGACGCCACCGGCAAGGTGCCGAACACGATTCGCGTGTCGCTCGGGATCGCCTCCAACTTCGCTGATGCGTGGAAGTTCAAGGAGTTCGCGCTGGGTCTCAAAGACGTTCCTGCCGAGGAGATCCTCTCGGCCTGAGTTGGCGGGGCCTGAGGACGGCAAACGCCTCGCCCTTGTCAGCATGGCAACATCGAAAACGTGGCAAGACGATTGCTTCCCCAACCTGAACGTTTTGTTGGGGTACTCACGTGCAATCGAGGGGTTTCTTGCTCATGGTCAAGCGTACTGTGGCGCCGCTGCGCCGTCATCTGTCCGACTACATCCGAGGGTTCGCCGGGTACTCACACAACGCGCGGACCTACCTGATCTCCGTGCTCCTTCAGACGCTCGGCGCGAGCATCATCGGCACGGTCTTCGGCCTCTACATGAAGTCGGCCGGCATGCGCGAGTCCTCCTTCGGCTACGTTGAGGGGGCGGTCGCTCTTGCTAC
>DATHUB010000233.1:0-2948 GCA_035462695.1 Coriobacteriia bacterium
CGTTCTCCGGCGAATAGACGAGTGCGTTCTCAACGATGTGGGCGAGCGCGCGAGCTGTCTGCGAGAAGTCAACGTAGACATAGGGCGTCGCGTCCGGGATGTCGAAGTCGATTCGAGCGCGCTGCTCGCCGGAGAGCTTGGACGACACCGTCCCCAGAATCTCAGACGCCTCGTAGAGCTCGGGTTGCGGGCGCCACGCATCGGATTCAAGCCTTGACACGTCAACTAGGTCAACGATCGCGGCATTGAGTCGAGTGAGGTCTCCCGACACACCCAGCAGCTCCTCGTGAATCCGTTGCCCCTGCATGACGTCATCCTCATCGAGCAGGGCCGTGACGCGAGCAATCGCAGCCGCAAGCGGCGTCTTGAGTTCGTGAGAGACTGACGAGATGATCGTGCTCTTCAGATTCTCCGCCTCGCGCTCCAAGGTGAGCGCCGCAGTCTCCGCCTCGAGGCGCTTCCTCTCGAGCGCCGCCCCGGCGAGGTTCGCGACTGCCACCAAGAAGCGAACGTCTTCCTCCGGTGTCTCGCCATCGAAGTGTGTGCGTGCGTACAGGACGCCCTCCAAGCCCTCGGTGGTCTGTAGCGGAAGGTAGACGCCGTCGGCCACGCGGCCAACGATCGCCTCCTCCGGCCCAACACCTACCGGACGCGGCTCGAGTGAGGCGCTTAGTAGCGAAGGCAAGCCGATGGCTTTGTCGCTCTGCATCACCCAATCGACGAACTCGGTCTCGTCGTCCGCGGCCTGCTCGCCGGTCGAGGCAATCAGCCCGACCTTCTCGCGGTCTGATCGCGCGTAGACCGCCACGCGTCTTGCGCCCAGCAGCGCCGTGACCTGTGAAACCGTGAGCTCGGCGGCTGTGCCGACCGACTTGTCGGACACAACGTGGAAGGACAGACGGTTCAGCAGCGTGAGCTCCCTCTGCCTACGAACCGCCGCCTGCCCTCGCTCTCTGAGGCGACCCGTCTGCTGACCGGCGATGAGGGCAACGACGAGGAACACCGTCAAGGCGATCCACTCGGCGGGATCGGAGATCGTGAGGTGGTAGTAGGGCTCGGTAAACAAGAAGTCCAGAGTCAGCACGGCGAGAACCGAGGCGAAGGCGGAGGGACGCGTCCCGGCGAAGCGCGCGACGATCACGATGACCGGAACGAAAAGGATCATGAACGTCTGAACGCCGTACTGGCCGCGAAACGGGATGCACACAGCGATGACCCCGGCCACGGCCACGAACGCGAGCGGGTATCCCCCGCCCCACTCCCATAGGCGTCTCCAGTTCATGGCTCCAGCGTAGCACCGCGCGGACGGATTTCGTCTGCCTGGCGCGAGAAGAACGTTAGGAACCGCGCCTGCTGCAACGAGAAGCGGCTCCCCTCTTTCGAGAGAAGCCTGCTGTCGACAGCACGGCGAGCCACGCCCGTGCGGTGCAGCTCGCGCCGAGCTCCCCCGCCGAACACCTCGACTTGGCCCTCCGTGTTGTGGGTAATCCATTGACGAGGGCGAAAGGAGAAGCGCATGTCCAGCGCCAAGACCATGACCCGCACTCAAGCTGTATTCATCGGCATCGGCGCGATGGTTGGCGCCGGAATCTTCGCCCTGCTCGGCGAGGCGGGAGCAATAGCTCTGTCCGCGGTGTGGCTGTCGTTTCTTCTCGCTGGGATCGTCGCGGGCCTTCAAGGCTACTCGTTCGCTCAGCTCGGCAAGAAGTACGCCTCGGCGGCCGGGCTTGTCGGTTATCTCGCGGCGGGGTACGGGAAGCGCAGCTGGATGATGTCGATCTCAGCTTGGCTAGCGTGGACCTCGACTACCATCGTACTGGCAATGGTCGCCGTGTCGTTCGGCACTTACGCCGCTGCGACCATAACCGGGGGCGACATGCCGCCGACCCTCACGAAGGTGATGGCGACCGCGATCGTTGTCGCCGTGACACTGCTGATCGGGCTCGGGGGGGCCGAGGCAGTGGCAAAGACTCAATCGTGGGTGATCAGGCTTGTCATCGTGGTGCTGCTCGGCCTCGCCGCCGTGACGATGCTGACGGCTGACTGGAGCCTGCTTGCTCCCTCGACCTACCCGCCAGTCCGCGCCGTTATCGGAAGCATCGCGCTGACGTTCTTCGCGTTCCTAGGTTTTGGCGTCGTGAGCTTCACCGCCAAGGACCTCAAAGACGTGCGTGACTTGGGGCCCGCGACCTACATCGCCCTTGCGCTGACGACACTCATCTACGTCGCCATATCGCTCGGCGTCTTCGGTCAACTGACTCCCGAGCAGGTCACGGAGGCCGGTCCGACCGCCATTGCCTTGGCAGCGCGGCCGGTGCTCGGCGACCTGGGCTACTGGGTTGTAGCGGTGACCGCCATGTTGTCGACTGCAGGCGCCGTGAATTCCACGATGTACCCCGCGCCCAACCTGCTCAGTTACCTCGCCGAGGAGGGCATCTTCCCGCCGCTCTTCGACCGCAAGATCGGCAGCTTCCACTCGGGACTGCTGCTCAGCAGTGTCGTCACTCTGGGGTTCATCTGGTTCTTCAACCTGACCGCCATCGCCTCCTTGGGCAGCGCCGTCGCTCTGCTCATCTTCCTGTCGATCTCGGTCGGACACTTCCGTATTCGGACCCAAACCGCAGCGAACCCAGCGATCCTTGTGGTGGCTATCTTGTCTGTGGTCGTCACCCTGATCGGCTTCCTGACGACGACGCTCGCGGAGAGCCCCTCCTCCCTCTTAGCCTTCGTCGGACTGCTGATCCTCACCGTGATCCTCGACGGCGCCTGGCGAATGTGGCGCACTGGCCACGTGAGCCGTCCCTCCCCAACGCGCTAGGGCGCGATCCGAAGACGCTATTGCTCATTGCACTGTGCGGTTCAGCTGGCGTCCAGCCGCGTCCCGAAAGCGCAACCGCACAAGACTCTGATATCAGGCGCAAAGTCAGCCGACCGGCCGTCGCGTTAGA
>DATHUB010000234.1:0-1973 GCA_035462695.1 Coriobacteriia bacterium
GGAAGCACAGGGCGACAAGAGCCCGAAACGAAAGAAGACGTTCAAGAATCGCGGCGACAAGCGCGTCTTGCATCACGGCTTCGTCCACATCCAGGCGTCGTTCAACAACACGCTCATCACCATCACCGACGCCGAAGGCGCGGTCGTGTCGTGGTCGAGCGCCGGCGCCATCGGCTTCAAGGGGTCGCGCAAGGGCACCCCGTTTGCCGCCACGCAGGCCGCCCTGACCGCGACCAACGCGGCCAAGGCTTTTGGCATGCGGTCGTGCGAAGTCCTGGTCAAGGGCCCGGGGTCTGGCCGCGAGTCGGCGATTCGGGCGTTGTCAACCGCCGGGCTCGATGTGAAGTCGATCCGCGACGTCACGCCGATTCCGCACAACGGCTGCCGGCCACCGAAGCGTCGTCGCGTCTAGCAATGGAGGGGCGGGTATCAGTCCCGCCGTTGAGGAAACAGAATGGCGAGATATAACGGACCCGTTTGCAGGCTGTGCCGCCGCGAGGGCATGAAACTGTTCTTGAAGGGCGAGCGCTGCTACACGGAAAAGTGCGCGATCGAAAAGCGCAACGTGCCGCCGGGGCAGCATGGCCGGTCGCGTAAGGCGAAGATGGTCGGCTACGCCATCCAGCTGCGCGAGAAGCAGAAGGTCAAGCGCATCTACGGCGTGCTCGAAGACCAGTTCCGGGGCTACTTCGAGCAAGCCGAGCGCACGCGCGGCATCACCGGCGAAACCCTGCTGCAGCTGCTCGAACGGCGTCTCGATAACGCGGTCTACCGTCTGGGCTTCGCGACCTCGCGTCCGCAGGCGCGGCAGCTGGTTCGCCACGGGCACTTCCTGGTCAACGGGAAGAAGGTGGACATTCCGTCCTTCACGCTGAAGCCCGGCGACGTGGTCACCGTGCGCGAGACGAGCCGCAAGAACGCGTCGATCCTGCATGCCGTTGAAGAGGTGAAGGGCCGGGGTATCCCCGAATGGCTCTCCCTGGCCGGCGACATGGAAGGCCGGGTCGTGTCGGTTCCGACGCGCGAGCAGATCAATCTGCCCGTGCAGGAACAGCTGATCGTCGAGTTGTACAGCAAGTAGCTTTCAGCTCTCGGCGGTCAGCGCTGTCAGCTGATTGCCGACGGCCGAAAGCCGTCAGCCTCTCACCCAGCAGCCCTTCAGACCTGCGGCGGGCGGTGAGAGGCCTTGCCCACCATAGCTTGCGCAGAAGTCGTAAGCGACGGTGGGTAACCTCGCAGGTCTGGAGGCAGGGCTGCCTGCCCGGAAGGAAGAACGAGTATGTGGAAAGGTTTTCAGCGTCCCAAGCGTCTCGAGTACGAGCGCGAAACACTCACCGATCGGTTCGGCCGCTTCTACGCCCAGCCGTTCGAGCGCGGGTTTGGTACCACGATCGGCAACGCGCTGCGGCGCGTGCTGCTGTCCTCGATTGAAGGCGCGGCGATCACCGCGGTGAAGATCGACGGCGTGCTGCACGAGTTCTCGCCCATTCCGGGCGTCGTCGAAGACGCGACCGACATCATCCTGAATCTCAAGCTGATTCCGTTGATGTGCCACGTGGACCACACCAAGACACTGTATCTGCGGGTCGACAAGGCTGGCGAGGTGCGTGCGCGGGACATCGAGGCCGATGCCGACATCGAAATCCTCGAACCGGACGCCCACATTGCGACGGTGTCCGAGGGCGGCAAGCTGCACATGGAACTGCGCATCAAGCGCGGTCGCGGCTACGTGTCCGCGGACAAGAACTTCGACGAAGACCTCGGCATCGGCTGGATCCCGATCGATTCGGTCCAGTCCCCGGTCAAGAAGGTCAACTACCTGGTTGAAGCTGCGCGTCTGGGACAGACCACCGACTACGACAAGCTGACGCTGGATGTGTGGACCAATGGGTCGGTCACGCCGAACGACGCGGTTTCCCTGGCAGCGAAGCTGGTCCGCGATCACCTGAACATCTTCATCAACGTCGATGAAG
>DATHUB010000235.1:0-5292 GCA_035462695.1 Coriobacteriia bacterium
AGCGGGTCGGAAGCGCTCTGCGCCTGATTGTCGTTCCTGTGGCTCACTTTGCCGCTCCTCGTGAAGCCTCTGCCAACATATGAATCGGCATTCCCGCGGGGAGGCTAGAGGGGACAGCGGCAACTCCTCACCAAGCGGTCAGCGGGCGTTTGGAGCAGCGGGTCTAGACCAGTGAACTTGTCTGAGCAGGCGCTTGCGCCTACTCGGCCTGCATCTTCACCGATTGACTCGTGAAATGGCACACCCAGCAAGGGCCGGCAAAATGGCCCGACGGTGGCTGCTGCGAGGGATTCACGGGCGAGATGAGCACGTGGAGCAGGCCCCAGCCGATGACCAGGGCGGCGAAGATCGCCAATGCCCAGCGGAGTGCGACGCGCATGATGGCTCCCTTTCTGACTCTCCGATTCTGCCATTGCCCGAAGTCCAACGCGATGAGGGGATGGCGACGCAGAGCTACAGGGAGTCCGACGAAGCCGGCGTGGCCAGTTCGTCCACCGCCGACTTGAGCTCTCTCAGCTTCTCCTCGGATGGAGCGGGCGCACTCTCGCGCTTCAGGTCGGTCAGCTCATCGAGCAGCTCGTCCAGCTGCAGCCGAACGTCCTCCCGATCCTGCAGCTGAGCCGTCGGGAACGCCTTCGTGAGCGCAGCGGAGAGCGTTCCGCCCATCTCCACGTGGTCGCCGTTCACCGCGACCACCCCCACCAGTTCGCTGATCGCATTCTCCTCGGCCTGCAGGAAGATCGGCTGGATGTAGGTCACTGTGTCTGCGACCGGCAGGACCAGCATCTCCCCGAACAGAACCTTGCTGCCCCGCTGATTCCACAGGGACAGCTGCGGCGAGATGGTCGGGTCTTGGTTGATCTGCGCTCGGACCTGCTGCGCACTCAGGACCACCCGCTCCTTCGGCAGGAGGTAGACGGTCTGTCTGCCGTACTCGGCGGGCCCACACGACGCAGCCATCCAGCCGATCATGTTGTCTCCGCCGGAGGGCTCGTATGGTTGCATGAGGTAGAGGGCCGCCGCTGGCGAATCGGGGAGGTCCAGCATCAGATAGGAGGGCTCGACTCGGCCACCGTTGTCGTCGGGAGTCTGCCACAGGTCCTCTTCGTTGTAGAAGACCGTAGGATCGGTCATGTGATAGGTGCGGTAGATGTCGGCCTGGGCCGAGAGGAAGCGCTTGGGGTAGCGCAGATGCCGGACGAGGGACGGAGTCATCTCCGTTGCGGGGGTGATCACACTTGGGAAGATCTTCGCCCAGGCGTCCCTGATCGGATCGTCGCCGAAGGCGTAGAACGTCGTCTCCCCAGTCAGGGCGTCCACCGTGACCTTGACGGAGTTGCGCAGGTAGTTGGTGCCGTCCGACAGCGGCTGCGAGTACGGGTAGTGGTCGCTGGAGGTATAGGCGTCGAGGATCCAGGTGATGCGCCCGTCGACAAGTGCGGGGTAGGGGTGCTTGTCGTAGGAAAGCCACGGCGCAAGCTTCGTCACCCGGCTCGCCACATCGCGGTTCATCAGGATGCGGCTATCAGGCTTGATGTAGTCCGAGAAGATCAGCTGGTCCGACCCAAGGCGCATCGCCCAGGCCACTCTGCTCAGCAGCGAGCCCACGCTCACACCCGCGGCGGTCTTGTTTCGGCAGGTGACGTTCGTCTCGCCGAGCGGGTAGTCGAACTCGTCGATTCCGGTGTTCACGACCGCGTAGTCCGTCGTGTCTGGACCGAAGTACACACGCGGCTGCGTGGTTTCGAGCTCGGGAGAGTCGCTCGCCTCGGCGCTCGTGGCGGGCGGGACGTCGCCCACGAGCATCTGCGGGAAGCCCGCACCAGTAGCCGTGCTGGCAGAGCCGATGACCATCCCGTAGCCGTGGGTGTAGACCAGGTGCTGATTGACCCAGGTCTGAGCGCGCTTCGGCAGCGAAGAGGTGTCCACCTCACGAGCCGCGACCAGTACCTGCTGAGGCTCGCCGTTGACGACGTAGCGGTCTGTGTCGATGTTCGAGAGCCGGTAGTAGGGCCGAATCGTCTGCAGCTGCGTGTAGGCCCGCTTGACCGTGGATGGCGTCCAGATGCGTGCATTCGTCAGCGCCGCCACGGCTTGGGTGGAGGCCTCAGGCGTGAGGGTCGGAACCGCCGAGTACTGAGTGCCCCTGACCGGGGTGAGTGCGAAGGCCTCCCGCGTCATTTTGATGTTGCGGGCGATGTAGGGAAGCTCGCGGGCGGCCTCGTTCGGGGCGACGGAGTACGTTTGCACCACGGTCGGCCATACGGTGCCGAGGGTTATTGCAAGCAGTGCCCATGCGCTCAGCGCAGTGACGAGCAGCGTCCACCTTCTCGAGCGTGCTGTCGCGAACAAAACGCCGGCAACGATGATGCTCGTGGTCGCGAGTATCCACAGCGCGGGGATGCGTGCGTGCACGTCGGTGTACGAGGCACCTGAGATCTGGGTCCCCGACGAGATGCTGAGACCCCATATCGAGATCCAGTAGTTGAAGCCGGCCCATAGCGTGAGGAAGCCGAGCAGCACCGACATCACGCTCTTGAGCTTCCACCAGCTGCCGGACAGGCCGGCGGTCACACCTGGTCGTGACGGAACCAGCACGATACCGAGCACGACGATTACCGCTAGGACCACGAGTCCGTTCGCCCAAGCGCCGAGCAACTCGAGGGCCGGAAGAGTGAACACGAAGAAGCCCACGTCCTTACCGAACAGTGGATCCTCAAGGCCGAATGGCGCCTGTGCGGCCGCCAGTCGGAAGGTCATCCAGTGTGCCGAGAGTGACAGTCCCGCCAGCATCGAAAGGGCGACGACGGCCCCCAGCACGACCTTGGACGCGTAGCCGGTCATCTCCACCAGCCGTTGCGCCATACGTGCGTTCAGGTACAGAATGCCGAACGCAAACGCCGATGCGGCCGCCCACAGAAGCGCTCTCGACACGAGGCGGACGGTGTACACACTCTGTTGGTCGAGGCTGCGGTACCACTGGTATTCGGTAAATAGCCGAGCGAACGCTATCGCCAGGAGTAGGCCCAAGAGCAAGGCCGCGACTGTTGCGACCCCGGCAAGGACTTTCGATCGCGTGCTCTTCATCCGCTAGTCATCCTCACGTGGAAGCCACGTCGGTCCCGGCTGACCTTCGTGCCCTCGGCAAGTCTACTCCCGCAGGAACTACGCTTCATCGTTCTCGGTGCCGTCCCGTAAACAACCACAATCGAGGCCGTCGAGCAGGTGCTCGACAAAAGCGCGTTTGAATCGTTTGCGACATGGCGTGTGAGGCATCGGCCCAGAGTGGGCAGATAGGCAGAGCAGGTACATCTTCGAGTTGGAGTGTGGTTTGTATGCCGGAAGGTACGGTCAAGTGGTTCAATCCCGATAAGGGCTTCGGCTTCATTGAGCCGGAGGAGGGCGGCGAAGATCTCTTCGTCCACTTCAGCGCGATCGAGGGAAGCGGCTTCAAGTCCCTCGACGAGGGGCAGAAAGTCGAGTTCGACATCGGTGAAGGACGCGATGGAAAGAAGCAGGCGGTGAACGTTCGACCCAAGTAACCGTCGCAGCGTCAAGAAGTGCCCCCGCATGCCGGGGGCACTTTTGTGTCCGGCTCAATGTTGCAGGCTCAAGTAGGGGCGGCACGGGGCCGATTCTCAGTAGTGGAGAACCGGCACTCCAAGCAAAGGAGAACTCGCGTGCGTGCTTGTCCCTTGAATGTGTCCTGCCCGTTCTACTCGGCCGTTGAGCCGAGCTTCGTCAAGAGGGTTCGATTCGGTGCCGCACGCCGTTACTGCAGAGGTGGTCTGCAAGAGTCCTGCGCCCTCCATCCCTACGTCGCCCGCGGCGACGCGGTGCCCGTGGGCCTGCTGCCAAGTGGTGGCAGAGGTGAGTACCTCACCGGCGGGAAGATGCTCGTCAGGGTCCTCGTCGTGGACAACTCCCCGATCTTCTCGATGATCGCCGCAAACGCAGTGACCTATCACATGCCCCAAGCGGAGGTCATCACCTGTGACTCGTACGATGAGGCCGAGCGTCAGCTCGCGTCCGCACACTTCGAGGCCTTGGTCTGCGGATACGGGCTCGGGGGTGGCAAGACGGCCCACGACCTCAGGCGGGTGTCACGCGTCCCGATGGTTGTCCTCACCGGAAGGCCGGAGGATCAGATCGAGGCGCCTGAGAACTGCCGCATTGTCCAAAAGGGGACGGGACCGGAAGGGCTGCGCGCGGCAATCGGAGCGAGCCTTGCTCGGTAGCTGACCCGCTGACTGCCGGCACTGCGCTAGTATCTTCTGCGTCTGTACTGTGCGACAAGTACCCGGAAGGGTCGACAATGGTTGGTCTACTGCCCTTCATCCGCCGCTGCGTTCCGTCGTGGCAAGCCCGGCCGGATTGCGTACTCGGTGCCTGACGTCGCCAATACGCGGGGGCGTAGAGTGCAGGCCCCCGGGTCCTGGAAGACAGACGTCGCGTGGGCAATCGGTCTGTTCGCTGCCCTCTTCTTGGCCAAGTGGGCGGTCACGCTACCGTCGTACCAGGGCGTGTCCATTCTCGATGAGCTCATCTACTACGACTCCGCCAGGATTCTCTCTCAGTTCCGCTTACCGGGCGGGGTCGAATATCCGCCGCTCTATCCGATGCTGCTGGCGCCCGCCTTCTGGTTCTTCGGAGCTTCCCTCAAGCCGCTCATTGCGCTGAACGTCGTGTACTCCTCATTGACGGTCGTGCCTATCTTCGCCCTTGCACGCATGGTGCTTTCTCGCCGCAGCGCCCTCGCGGCTACGCTTGTCACCTGTCTGCTCCCTTGGAACTATGTCATGCCCCGCACGTTGTTGAGCGAGAACATCTACACGGCGCTGCTGCTCTCAGCCGGACTCTTCGCCCTATGGGCACCTCGGAGGGCAAGGTGGGCATGGGACGCCGGCTTCGGACTCTTGCTCGGCCTGCTCTATCTTGCTCGCTACATCAGTCTGCCGCTGATTCCTGTGCTATTGATCGTTTGGTGGATCCGTGAGTGGGGCCAGCACGTTGAGGATGTGGAGCGCGGTGCGCTGGACAGGCTGGGCAGGTTCGCGCTGGTACTCGTGGTCGCAGCGGTCACCTTCGGCTCTTGGGCGGTTCTTCAGACGGCGACAACAGACGTGACACTCGCGCACGCCATGGGTTTCATCATTACGAGCAAGACGAACGCGGCCCAGCTGACCCTCGGACGGCTGTCGCTATACGCCACGTGGGACGGGGCTTACCTAGTCCTTCTCGCCGCGCCTGTTGTGGGCCTGGTTTTCCAGTCGATACGCCAAGCGACGTCGG
>DATHUB010000236.1:0-3459 GCA_035462695.1 Coriobacteriia bacterium
GATCACACCGAGGGGCGCTGGCGGGACGGCTGCAGCGAGGAACTCGACCCCGACGACTACGAGCAGCACTCCTGCAGCGAGCGCAATCGGTTCGGTCATAGTCGCTCCCCTCTTTGGGAGGGGACGCCCTACGAGATGTGACCGAGAAAGTCCTTGGTGCGCTCGTGTTGCGGGTTGTCGAAGACCTCGGAGGGCGTTCCCTCTTCAACGATGACGCCACCGTCCATGAACACGACGCGCGTAGCCACCTCACGAGCAAAGCCCATCTCGTGGGTGACGACAATCATCGTCATACCCGCATCCGCAAGTTCCTTCATGACGTCGAGGACCCCGCGAACGAGTTCCGGGTCGAGCGCCGAAGTCACTTCGTCGAAGAGCATGACGTGTGGATTCATGGCGAGTGCGCGCGCTATAGCGACACGCTGCTGCTGGCCGCCGGAGAGCTGCGCGGGGTAGTAGTCGACGCGGTCGCCCAAGCCGACACGGTCGAGCTGTTCCATGGCGATGCGAGCGGCCTCGGCCTTCGACCGCTTCAGCACCTTGCGCTGAGCAATCATGACGTTGCCCTTGGCGGTGAGGTGCGGGAACAGGTTGAAGGACTGAAACACCATGCCGATGCGTTTGCGCACTTCGTTGATGTCGGTCTTCTTGGCGTTCACCATGATGTCTTCGAACCAGACCTCGCCGCCCGTAGGCTGTTCGAGGCGGTTCACACACCGCAGGAGAGTCGACTTGCCTGATCCCGACGGGCCCAGTATGACGACGACCTCGCTCTTCTTGATGTCGATGTCGACGCCCTTGAGGACCTCTACGGCGCCAAACGACTTCTTGAGGTCGCAGATACGGACGATCGGCTGCCCGTTCGTGGGTGACCACGAATCGCCGGGCGCAGCATGGGACTTCGTGGCAGCGGATGCCGGCGTGTTTGACTTGTTGCTCATCGGTTCACCTGTCGCGCTCATCGTGCGTTCATATGGTCGTGAGTCAGTACGGGAGGAAGTGGCGGCTGGGCTGCATCTTCATCCGGCCGAGCGCCCCCGCCGCCCTCGGACTCCGCGAGCTTGTCCTCGAGGCGCGCAACGAACCGGCCGAGCGGGATCGTGATAAGCAGATAGAAAGCTGCCGCCACAATGTAGGCCGACTGGTTGAATGTCGAGGCCGCGAACTCACGTGCGCGCAGGGTCATCTCGGCGATACCAACCGCTGAGAGGAGAGCCGTGTCCTTGAACAGCAGGATGAACTCGCTCATGAGGGTCGGAAGGATACGCCGGATGGTCTGCGGGATGATCACGTAGGCCATCGCGATGGGAGTAGGCATGCCGAGCGAACGAGCGGCCTCCATCTGGCCCTTGTGGATCGACTGTATGCCTGCCCGGAAGATCTCAGCCATATATGCCGACGAGTTCAGGGCGAGCACCGTGAGACCTCTGAGGTAGAAGGTGAAATCGATGCCAAAGAGGAACGGTTGCTTCATCCACGGATACGCGACGATCATCTCGCGCCAGAACGGCAACGTTGCGACTCCGAAGTACACGATGAGAATCTGGAGAAAGAGCGGCGTCCCACGGACAACATCGATGTAGATGGTGGCGGGCCAGCGGACAAGACGGGTCCTTCCCATCTTCATGAACGCCAGAAGCAGGCCACCAGGAATGGCGATCACGAATGCGGCTACCCCGAAGAACAGTGACACGGGGAACGCTTTGAGGATGACCGGGAAAGCGCCTTGCATCACCTCAAAGGAGAAGAACAGTCTTGTGATTGGGAAGGTCTCCCACCACTGCAGGAATGACTCCACGCGCGTTTCTCCTTGGGTTTGCCGGCCCGGATGCTCTGAGGCCGGCGGGCTGGTGCCGCCGGCCTCAGACTATCGTATTAGATTCTCCGCGAAATGCCTAAGGAATGGAAAGGGGCTCGGCGCCGAACCACTTCTTGTAGATCTCGACGTAGGTGCCCTCGTCCTTGATCTCCTGAAGGGCGCCGTTGACAGCGTCACGAAGGACGGTGCTCTGCTTGTTGAAGGCGAAGCCGTACTGCTCGTCGGTCTTGATCTCCTGAACGACCTTGGCGTTACGAGCCGGGTCCTTCACGACGTCCTGCGAGATCGGCGCGTCGTTGATAACACCCGCGACGTCCCCAGCGGACAGCGCACCGAAGCCAGCAAGGATGTCGTCGTACGGTACGACGTCAACACCCTTGGGCGCGAGGTTGTCCTTCGCCCACTTCTCGCCTGTCGTTCCCGACTGGACGGAGACCTTGTCGCCCTCTTTGAGGTCGTCAGTTGTGGCGATGGGCGAGTCGTTCTCAACCGCGAGAGACTGGTTCGAGTTGATGTAGGGATCGGAGAAGTCGACCGTCTGCTTGCGCTCTTCGGTGATCGTCATGGCAGAGGCCACCATGTCGAACTCGCCGCCGGCCTGAAGGCCCGTAATGAGCGCGTCGAACTTGAAGGTCTTGAACTCGACATCGTAGCCGAGCTTCTCACCAATGGCGTTCATGATGTCGACGTCGAAACCAACGGTCTCGCCATCGACAACGTTCTCGAACGGCGGGAATGCCGTGTCCGAGCCGACGATGATGCTGCCGGGCGTGAGCGTTCCCAGATCCGCCGGTGTTTCGCCGGTGGTCGTCTCTTCGGGCGTTTCCGTCTCCGCGTTTCCGCCGCAGCCGGCAAGCCCGAAGAGGGCTACAACCAGCGCGAGCGCAAGCACGATCGACAGCAACTTACGAGTCTTCGCCATCGTTCCTCCCTGAATCGTTCGTTTGACCGCGGCACTTACCCCTCGTACCGCGGGTTCCAACCACATTGCATAATCATACACTGACTCTGCAAGATTCAATGCGCCTGCCCTCATATTCACTGGAGGGGCCTGTGTATGCAGAACGACCGCCGATGCATGCTCGGCGGTCGTGGTTGTGGCGATTTGTCATGCAATGACAGGTGGTGTGGTGAGGCATGAAGCGCCCAAATCACTCTGCCTTGGTCGTCAGCTCCGGAAGATCACCCACCCACTTCTTGCGCACCGATTCGAGCACGCCGTCCGCGGCCAGTTCATCGAGTGCCGAGCGCACCGCGTCGGCGAGGGTGGTGTTCTCGACAGCGACCGCGACCGAGAGCGGCGTGGCATCCGCAAGTTGTCCCGCGTACTTGATGCTAGGGATGTCGCGAGCGATGTAGGCGCCGACTAGGGCATCACCGATCGCCACGCGGCTTTCGCCGGCGTCGACTGACTCCAGCGCTTCTCTGAGCGAGTCGAACTGCTCGATGCCGTCGGTACCGTACTCGGAAGAAACCAGCCAGTAGGCCGCGCTGGCTGTCTGAGCGGCGATCTTCTTCACGGGAAGGGAGGCGATCGTGATCGATGGCTCCACCGATGCAGTGCCTTCGGTCGCTATGAACGCCGCAGGCGCGTCGGTCAGGTAAGTACCGGCGGGAGTGACGCGGCTGAGATCGGCACC